>JAMORN010000127.1 GCA_027063545.1 bacterium
GGTAGGGGTGTTTTCTCCGCTTGATGTAGGAGGTTTTTTAAATCCAAATAGTTTAGGAATTTCTACTCCATATTTAGATGCTTGGAATAGATATTATTTAGGTTGGTGTGATACTAATTTTATAGTAACAAATGATAGTTTATATGTTTTGGATACTAATAAGGTTGGGGTTATAGATATAAATAATAAAGAGTTTTATTTAATTTCTTATAGAAAAAGACCTAAAAGCATAAAAATATATTATAGGGAGAATTCTTTAGATCCAATAGAAAAAGAGATAACAATTAAAGGTAGTGTGGATAATTTATTAGAGAATTTTACAAATGGTAATTTTAAGGGGATAATTACTAAAGTAGAAGGCTATGATTGGATTCTACCTTCATCTGGAGGATTGGTTTGGTATGTAAATAGGGATATAATAAACAAATACTTTACAGAGGATAGAATTAATACAGAAGAGTTTTCTGGTATAAATGGGGTTGAACTAATAGAACAAGATAGAAATCAGTCTATTGGATATGATGAGTATTATAATTTTTACGGAGAGAAGGTTTTTGATTATGGAACAGAAGATGATATGTTTTCTTTAGGGGATTCTATCTCTTTAATTTCATTTTTATATGATAAATTTATAGATACAAAAATATTTTTTTATAAACTGTTTGATGATTCTATTCTAGTATATAGAAGTTCATATTTTAAATCTTATATAGATTTTTCAGATACTTTATTTAATTATAGTTATAATAAAAATTTAAATGATTCTGTAATAAATTTTTATATAAATGGCGAGGAATATTATCTTAGACTATTTGATAAGAAAATTTATAATAGTTTTATAGATGATACTTTATATTTAAATAGTTTTATAAAAAAGGTTTTATTAATAAAGGATAAAAAATTGCCCCTTTTTAATATTTTGGTTCTTTTAGTAAATGGGAATTTAAATCTTTACTCTATAAATAACAATGATGTATTGGTAGATAATGTGTTAGATGATAAAGAAGTAAAAGATATATTTATAGGTAAAAAAGAAAATTCAGATTATGTTATAATATTGGGTGAAGACTATCTTGACCTTAGAAGTTCAAATTTTTCTAAACTTTACATAACAGAAGGATATTTTTCTTTGACAAAAACATTTTCTCCTTTTCCATTATATCTTGATAGTATAGCTATTATTGATAGTTTTTATGTGGGGAAAAATTACTTTATTTTCAAAGAGGATAGTTTATATTTAAAGGTAGATTTATCTTTATTCTTAGATTCAATTTTTCTTTATAAAATCTATAGTATTGAAGACAATAATCAAAGTATTTCTATTGATAAATTTTTTGTTTTACCAAATCCTATAAAAAGATCAAAGGTTAATAGAATAAAATTTTTCTATTCTTTAACCCAAAAACCTACAAAAGTAAATATAGTGATATATAATTTAGAACCTAAAAAAGTTTTAACCCTTTCTGATATTCCAGCAAATATTGGATATAATACCTATATTCTTCCAATAAATTCTTTAAAAAACGATTTATATATTGCAAAAATAGTTGTATATTATAATAATTATAAAATTGAAAAAAATACAAAATTTGTTATAATAAAATAACATGAAAAAAGTTAAAGTATTTTCAATATTTTTTTTTATTATTTTATATAGATTAGTTTTTTCTTATCCTTCTAATATGCTTGATTTCAATAATAATCCTAGATATTTAGTAACAGAATCAAAATATTTTAGATTTTACTATCCTTATTCATTTAGGAAAGTAATGCCACTTATTATGGCATATGGAGATATTGTTTTTGATAGTTTAACTAATTTTTTTGGTTATAAACCAAAGGAAAAGACTGATGTAATTATTAATGATGCTGATTTTTCAAATGGTTGGGCAGCAGCAGGTATTAATACAATAGCACTTTGGCCTACTGGAATGGAGTATCTTTTAAGGGGGACCCATGAGTGGTTAAGAGATGTTTTTGCTCATGAATTTACTCATATAATTACTATTCAGCCGTTATATAAATCAACTCCTTCTATTTCAGATATAAGAATAGGATATTTTTCTTCTCAAGATGAGAAAAATTACAAATCGTTGATGATAGCAATTCCTTTTAATATTGCACCTATTTGGTTTTTGGAAGGCTTAGCCCAGTATGGTTCTTATACAATGCAGGGAGATAGATTTGATTCTCATCGTAAAATGATGTTAAGAGTTGATGCGTTTAATAATAATCTTTTAACCTTAAATGAGATAAAAGTCTTTTCAAAAAATGGTAGGGATGCAGAAAGGGTTTATAATCATGGATTTTCTCTGGTAAAGTATATAATAGAAAACTATGGAAGAGATAAGGTAGTTGAGGTTATAAAAAATACATCAAAACTATCAAATATTACTTTTGATATGAGTTTTAAGAGGACAATGGGGATTTCATTAAAAGATGTATATAAAAATTGGAAAGATTCTTTAAAGAGGGATGCAGATAGTATTTATAACGTTTTAAAGGATTCATTAACAGAAGTTAAGGTTTTAACTAATATTGGTTATTATAATGTTTATCCTTTTTTTAATCAAGGAGATTTATTTTATCTTTCCACATACAAAACTGATTTTGGTCCTTTGTTTTTATTTAAAAATGGGAAACTTTTAAAAGAAGGGGTTAATTTTTCATTTTCTTTATCTCCTGATAGATCTTTTTATGTAATGGCAACTTTTGGTAAGCGGGGTGCTTTTTATAAAGACCTTTATATTTATTATTTAAAAGATAAGAATAAATTAAAGGTTAGAAAAAAGAAACTTCTATGGAAAAGATCAAGAATTATCTATACAGCAATCTCTCCAGATTCTCGTTTTATCGCTTATGTAAGGAATAAACCAGGATATAGTGTAATTGGTATTATAGATACTTCCGGAAAAAAGATTATAGAGTTTGATAAGATTGAGGACAAAAGAGCGATTTTTTATACACCTAGATGGGATGATAGTTCCCAAAAGGTATTTTTTTCATATTTTACTGATGAAAGTAGAAATATTGGAGTTTTTGATTTAGAGAAAAAAACTATAACCCCTATTATAAATGAAAAATATTACGATGAACGAGATCCTTTTTATTATAAAGGCAAATTATATTTCTCTGCGGACTATAATAACGATATTTTTAATATATATATGTACGATTTAAAAACAAAAAAATTGTATAAAATTACTAATTTATTTTCAGGTGGTTTTATGCCAACTGTTAATGGTGATAGTTTAATCTTTGTTGAGTATAGAAGAAATGGTTATCAAGTAGTTTTAGATACAAGTTTAGTTCAAAAAGAATTTTTTGTTATAAAAAGAGAAGGCTATACTGGGCTTCATATAAAAGTAAAAAAATACTCTATAAAGTATAATACAAAAAAATACTATCCATATCCAACAAAACATATATTCTCTCCAACAGTTTATTCTGATTATTTAGGAGAAGAGAGGACACTAAAAACAGGTTTGAGTGGATTTTTCTTTGATCCACTTATGAGGGTAAATTTAGGACTTTATGGTGCTGTAAATCTTTTAAATATTACTGATTATGGAAGGGATATTGATTTTGGTTATATGGCTCAGTTTAAACTTCTTCCATTTACAATTTATAATGAAGGATCTTATTCTAAGGTAAAGGATACTGTTATGTATAAAGAGGAGATAAATGATAGTATAATTGTAGATAATATAAACTATATTACATTTCAAGATGGTATTTCATTAAGATACCAGATAAATAGAATATCCAAATTTCATCTTTTTTATAAATATATTTCTGCAAGTACAAGTTTTTATAATAATCCTGTAGTAGATTTTAACTACACCTTTTATAAGGGATATAGTATAGGTCTTATGTATACAATAATGTCAGAGGAGTTTAGAAAAGAGTTTTTAATAGATCCAAGAGGACTTTTTGTTAAATTTAGAGCGACCTATAATAACGATAAATTAATGAAAAGAGGAAACTTTTATGAGGTATTTTACTATACCCCAGCAGGTGTATTAAAGCCAAGGGATACAACTTATGTTTATCCATCTATGTATATCTCAACATCATATTATACTAAATTTTTTAAGTTTGATAATATAACATTAGGTATTGATTTAAATTATCTAACATTTTTCAATACAGAGATTGATAGTTTCTTTTATATTCCAAACTCCGGGCTTATGGGGATAACAAGTTATCCTTTAAAAAAGGATAGAAATACATGGTACTATTCAGGAACTAATAACCTATATTTTAGATCCTTTTTTAGATTCCCAATAATATCTCATATAGATAAGAGTATAGGTTTTATGTATATAGATAGATTCTATTCAACAATATTTTATGAATACGCATTAAGTACAGACCATTTATTTAAACTTTCAGATTTTTCTAATTCTTTAAAAGGTGTTGGGTTCTCTTTTAGGTTAGAGAATATTTTAGGAAGTTCTTATCCTTTTTTAATAGAGTTTATAACCTCAACTCCTTTAGAAAACTATAAACCAAATTTTTATAATACTATTTTTTATATAAAAGCAGGATTAAGTCTTGATTATATAAAAAATATAGATGCTATCTTTTAACTAACAATTCTGTTAAATTTTATTGAAACAGCGCTAATATTAAATAATTTTAAAATATTCTTAAAAGCAACTTCATAGGAAATATATTTTTGTCTATATTGTTTATAAATATCTTTTAATTTTATAAATAAATCGTATACTTCAGGTATTTTTTTAAGTTCATCTACATATTTTGCTGTTTCTTTAGGAATTATGTAATAGGCTTGTAATACTAAGAGAAGTAATATAACTACACTTAATGAAATAGTTCCATGTTTTAGTTTATAAATTTTTGATATTTTTACAGAGTTTATATACTCATCTATTTCTTTTAATAACTTTTGTTCATATTGGATAGGAACTATATCAAATTCATATTTAAGAAGTTTAACAACTTTCTCCATTAAAAGTAATCTTTCAATGTAGTCTTTAACTAAATTAACCTCTGGATCCAAAGATAAAGGTATAGGAATCTTTTCTATATCAATAATAGTGGCATATATATACTTTAAAATTATATCTTCAGTATAGTTTCTTAACTTTTTAATATCATTATTGTTAGTTGTTGTTAAGTTTTTTATAATCTTCTCTGTTATTTTTACTGCATTGTTATTAATTATACTTAAATTATTTTTATAATTCTGTTCAATAGTAGTTCGAATTTGTTTATACATATTTCTTTGAACCCTTCTTTAACTAATTTTTTTCTCTATTATTATAATATAATAAAAAAATTAGAAAAGTAAAGCGCTTAAATTAGATTTACACAATAAAATTTAAAGCTTCTTTTAAATAAGTAAATATCTTAACTTTATATTCCCCCTCTTTTAAATCTAAATTTTTTAATTCAACTTTTCCAAATCTTATTCTTTGTAAATCAACAACTCTATATCCTACGCTTTGAAGCATTCTTCTTATTTGTCGTTTTTTCCCTTCAGTAATTGTGATTAAAAGTTCTCTATTTGATAGTTTTTTCACCTCTGCTTTTTTTGTTTTGATATTTTCAGGCTTTAAAATAATTCCATTCTGAAGTTTTTTAATATCCTCATTTCTTATCGGTTTATTTATAATAACCTTATATGTTTTTGGTATTTTATAAATAGGTCTTGAAAGTTGTTCTATTAGTTCTCCTTTATTGGTAAATATTAAAAGCCCTCTTGATTCATAATCAAGCCTTCCTATGTATTTTAAACTATGGTATTTTTTATCAAGTAGTTCATATACAGTTCTTCTTTTTTGTGGATCTTTTTTTGTGGTGATATAAAATCTAGGTTTATTTAAAATAAGAAGAATAGTTTGATTTTTGTATTCTAATTTTTCTCCATTAAAAAAAACTTTGTCATTTTCTATATCAACCCTGTAATAAGGCTCTTTTATTAATTTAGAATTTATTTCAACACTTTTTTGTTGAATTAATCTATCTGCTTCTCTTCTTGATATACCTAATGTATCTGCCAGAAATTTATTTAGTCTTAATTTTTTTTCTTTACTTTCCATAGAATTATAAAATAATTTATTTTTATCTATATGGATAAAAGAAAATTTTGGGCTTTATTCTTTTTAATTGAGTTTTTTAGGTTTTTAATACTATTTAGATTTGATTTAATGCCTCAGGAAGCTTATTATTTTTTCTATTCCCGTCATTTATCTTTAAGTTATTTTGATCATCCTCCTATGATTGCTTATTTTTTATATATCTTTTCATTAATCTTTGGTGATGGGGTTGTTGCAGTTAGACTAACCTCTTTTATAACCACATTAGTTTCTGGAGTATTATTTTTTTATCTTTCTAAATTAATTTTGGGTGAAAAAAGAGCCTATTCTGCTACTATCCTTTTTATATCAACAATAATGTTTTCTATTTTAAGTTATATTTCAACACCAGATGTGGTTTTAGTTTTATTTTGGATAATTAGTTTAATATTTATCTATAAGGCATTAAAAAAAGAAAAATTAAAGGATTTTATTTTATCTGGGATATTTATGGGGTTTTCTTTTAGTAGTAAATATACTGCTGTTTTTTTACCTTTTGGATTGTTTTTGTTTTTGGTTTTAAACAGAAAAAAAAGGCATCTTTTATTCTCTATAAAACCTTATTTAAGTTTAATTTTTATGTTTCTTTTTTCTTTAGAGGTTTTTATTTGGAATTATAAAAACAACTGGGCTTCCTTTTTATTTCAATCCAAGGAAAGAGTAAATCATTTTTCAATTAAAGATTTTTTTAATATATTTGGTTTAATAGGAACTCAAAGTTTTCTTCTTAATATAATTATTTACTTTATCCTTCTTTTTTTTACTTTAAAATTTTTAAAAAAATATCTTAAAAGTTATAGAAGGGTTTTATTTCTTTTTAAAAAAAGGTGGAGTTTTAATTTTCTATTTTTACTCTCATTTTTCCTTCCAATATTTATAGCATTTCATTTAATAGGTATATTATACTGGGTTAAAATAAACTGGATTATACCCGGATATATAACAGGAATAATATTAATTAGTTTTATTATTAAATCTCGGGAAAGGTTATACAGTTATTTGTTATCTTTATTATTCCATTTTATTCTAGTTATAGAGATCCTTCTTTATCCTATACCAATAAAAAGTGTTGATACATGGTTTGGTTGGAAATCTCTTTCTGATAGTTTGAATATTATTTTAAAGGACTATAATCAGGATAGTATATTTCTCTTCTCTGATGATGGATATAAAACAACAGCAGAACTCTTGTTTTATTTAAAAAGAAAGGTTTATGGACCTAATATTCTCCATAAATTTGCTCTTCATTATGACTATATTGGTGATGATTTATCAAAACTCAATGGCAAAGATGCGATTTATGTAAAATGTGATAAACTAGATTTTTCTCAAATTCCTAAATCACCACCTAAAATTTTATATAAATACTTCAAAGATGTAAAAGTTTTAAAGGTTATTTTAATAAAGGATAAATTTGGAAAGGTCAAAAGAAAGTTTATTGTTTATTACTGCAAAGATTATCATTATTAAGATTTTCTTCCTTTAAATCCAACAATATATCTAGAAGGCTCTATATCATAAAAATTGTTTTCCTTAAACCAATTATAAACCTCATCAACAAAGTGTCTATGGGCATATTTGGGAGAGTACATATCAAAGGTGCTTAATGCTCTTTCTAAAAATGATTTATCCATACCAATAGGAAGCCTATTCCTTAATCCATCACCTATTATAGGTATTCTATAAATATAATAAAGAAAACCTGCTGCTATTATTGATAGATAAAAAAGAAGTTTTGGAGGTATTTTTGAGGTTATTTTCTCTCTTATAAAATCAAGATTCTTTGTTTTTCTGCTCCAGTAATTTCCATAAACCCAGATAGAGACAATTCCATCTTTCTTTACCAAAGGAATTATTTTTTTGAAAGCCTCATAGGTGTTTGGGGTGTGGTGTAAAACTC
>JAMORN010000128.1 GCA_027063545.1 bacterium
TACCAATAAACTCAAGCGCCCAAACATTTTGTTCTACCTGACAAACTTCAACACATCTTCCACATAACACACACTTTTGAGGTTCAAGTTTTAAAGAAGGAGTAGATGTATCAGGAGGTAAATCTCTGAGTTTCTTATCAAACCTTACTTCTCTTATACCAAATTCAGCAGCAAGCCTTTGTAATTCACAATTACCATTTCTTTGACATGTTAAACAATCATCAGGATGATTTGATAATATTAACTCTAATACTGTTCTCCTTATCTCATAAAGTTCAGCATCATGAGTTATTATTTTCATTCCATCTTCAACCTTTGTAGCACAAGCCCTAACAGGCCTTCTCATTCCTTCTACCTTTACAATACAAAGCCCACAGGATGCACTTGGAGGTAAATCAGGATGATTACATAAAGCAGGAATCTTTATCTGAGCAAATTTTGCTGCTTCAAGAATTGTAAAATTAGCATCAACCTCTAATTCTTTTCCATTAATTGTAATCTTTACTTTATTTTCTGTGACTTGAGCCATATCTATATACTCCTTTTTTATTTTTATTCTTTTATTACAGCACCAAATTTACATACATTATAACATTCACCGCACTTAATACATATACTTTGGTCAATAACATGAGGCTTCTTTCTTTCACCGCTTATAGCATTAACAGGACATCTTATAGCACACAATGTACAGCCAATACACTTTGTTGGATCAATTGCATATTTAACAAGTTCTCTACATTTTCCAGCACGACATCTCTTATCTTTAATATGTTCTTCATATTCATCTCTAAAGTATTTTAGTGTAGATAATACAGGATTAGGAGCAGTTTGTCCAAGCCCACATAAAGAAGCCTTTTGCATTGCTTTTCCAATAGAAATCAATTTGTCAATATCTTCCATCTCTCCATGACCTATTGAAATTTTATTTAAAATAGAAAGCATTTGGGTTCCACCAATTCTACATGGAGAACACTTACCACAAGACTCATCAACAGCAAACTGGAGATAAAATTTTGCAACATCTATCATACAATCCTCATTATCCATAACAATCATACCACCAGATCCCATAATAGAACCTAGATTCTGAAGAGTTTCATACGCAATAGGTGTATCCAAATATTCTTCTGGAATAACCCCTCCAGATGGACCACCTGTTTGGACTGCTTTAAACTTTCTATTTCCTGTTAAACCACCACCTACATCAAAAATAATCTCTCTTAATGTAAGCCCCATTGGTACTTCAACAAGTCCAGAGTTTTTAATCTTTCCTGTTAAAGCAAATACCTTTGTACCCTTAGAATTTTCATATCCTATTTGAGAATACCAATCACCACCTTTATAAAGTATTACAGGTACATTTGCAAATGTTTCCACATTATTAATAAGTGTTGGTTTATCCCATAATCCTTTTATAGAAGGATAAGGTGGTCTTGGCCTTGGCATACCTCTTTTACCTTCAATAGAAGCAATAAGTGCTGTTTCCTCACCACAAACAAACGCTCCAGCCCCAAGCCTTAATTCTATATCAAAAGAAAAGTCTGTTCCTAAAATATTTTCACCCAATAATCCATATTCTCTAGCCTGTTTTATTGCTTTTTCAAGTCTTTCTATTGCTAAAGGATATTCTGCTCTAACATAAATAAATCCCTGCTTTGCACCAATTGTATAACCAGCTATTATCATTCCTTCAAGAACAGAGTGAGGATCGCCTTCTAATATACTTCTATCCATGTAAGCACCTGGATCTCCTTCGTCAGCATTACATATAACATACTTTATATCACTTTCTACATTCTTTGTACAATTCCATTTCATCCATGTTGGAAATCCTCCACCACCTCTTCCTCTTAATCCACTTTTTTTGAGTTCTTCAATAACTTGATCAGGAGTATATTCTTTTAGAATTTTAGCTAAAGCCTTATATCCATTTCTTTTTATATATTCATTGATATCTTCAGGATTTATAACCCCACTATTTCTTAAAACAACTCTAAATTGTTTATGATAAAATTCTACTTTAGTATTTTTTATTAAAGGATGAGTTTCTTTTTTATAAATTTTATCTTTTAATTTAGTTATTTTACCATTTTTTATAACTTCTTCAATAAATGTATCTATCTCATCTTCTGTTATATTTGTAATTATAATATTATCTGGCCAAACTTTAATTATATTCTTATATGTATAAAGTCCAAAAGTATAGAATTTTCTCAAATGAACCTTTTGTCTTAGATTTTCATCAACCAACTTTTTATTGATTAGATCGTAAAGATTCCCGGCTTTTTGACAACCTATAAATATGATTTTTCTATTATCCATACTTCTTCTCCTTTTATTTTACTTCTTCTTCTTCATATATATCCTGATATGGTTTATCTAGAATATTTTCATGAAGTACCTTTTTCCCTTCTACATGTTCTTCTAAAATTCTTATAGCAAATTTTTCATCCACATATCCATATAAAACATTTGGAAGATCCTTCATAACAACTTCAACATTAGGCTCAGAGAAGCATAAACCTAAGCATCCAACCTTTTTTACAACCACATTTTTTAAGCCTCTTTTCTCTACTTCTTTTTGAAAGACTTCATAAACTTTATCTGCTCCTGCAGCAATTCCACATGTTCCCATACCAATTCTTAATTCTATTATATCATCAGAATCCTTTTTTGTTAGTTCATCAGCAAATTTGAAAAGCTCATCGGGATTTTTAAACTTCTTTGCCATTATTCTTCTCCTTCTTGTTTGTATTTACCTAATATTTCAGGTAATTTTTCTTTAGTAAGATTTCCATATACATCATTATTAATCATAATAACAGGGGCAAGACCACAGCATCCAACACATCTTACTGTTTGTAAAGAAAATAAACCATCTTCAGTTGTTCCACCAACACCTATTCCTAAAAGATTTTCTAACTCCATTAATAGATCATTTCCCCCCTTTAAATAACAAGCTGTACCCATACAGACTGAGATTTTGTATCTACCCGGTTTATTTAATTTAAAAAGATGATAAAAAGTAATTACACCATATATCTTTGCAAGAGGTTCATTTAATAATTTTGATATTTTCATTGCGACTTTTCTGGGAATATACCCATAAATTTCTTGAACTTTGTGAAGAATCATTATTAAATTTCCAGGTTTATTTTTCCATTCAGCAATGAAATCTTCAAGTTCCTTTGGTAAAGGTATTTCTTGAGCTTTATAAAACGTAATTTCTTTATCTGCAACATTATCTAAGTGGGGTTTTTCGTGAGTCATCTTTTTACTCCTTTGTTTTTGTTTGTTATCTTTTTCACTACTTCTACTACATAATATAATAAATTGTTAAAAAATTCACAAACATTTTTTCAAAAAAAAAGAAAGACCTGTGATTAATTATATTAAAAACTTAAAATACTCTTAAAATCGATTCAAGTATTTAGATTAATCTAAACAGATATTTTTTATTTTTTTTATACTTGAATAAAGTTTAAAAAAATCTATTTTTGTTAAAATAATTTCTAAAAAATTTATTTTATACTTTTAAATTATATAATTATTGAAAAAAAGGAGATATAATATGCAAAAGGAAATAAAATACAATTTCAATTTTAATATCTTAATAATAATAGTAATTGGACTGGTTATTCTTTTATTTTTTAGTGGATCATTTAAAATAATTGAAAGTGGGAATGTTGGGATAAAAATAACGTTAGGGAAATATTCACCAAATGAATTATATCCGGGACTTCATATTAAAATACCCTTTATTCAACAAATAAAAGTAGTGGATGTAAAGTATCATACCATTAACTATAAAGGAACCTCAGCGACTTATAAAAATGTGACAAATAAATTCAATCAAAAAAAGGGGGTAATAGAACAGCCCATGATTCAGGTACTGGATCAAAGAGGTTTGCCTATATATGTAGAATTGACAATAAGATATAGGTTATATCCTGATAAAGCCTCTGAAACCTTACAGGAGTGGGGAATAAATTGGGAAGATAAGGCAATAAATCCTGTGGTAAGAGCGGCTGTGAGGGATGTTATTGGTAGATATCCAGCTGAAAAGATTCCAACTTTAAGACAGGAGATAGCTGTAGGGATTGAATCTTTAATCAGAAAAAAGATAGATGAAATTGAAGGAAAGCCAATAGAGGTAAAGGATGTTCTTTTAAGAAATATTCTTCTTCCTCCTAGTATTGCGAAAAAAATAGAAGAGGTTCAACAGGCGAAACAGGAAGCTCAGAGGATGAAGTATGAGGAAGAAAAGGCAAAAAAGGAACAGGAGATTCGTTTAATTAAGGCTGAAACAGAAAAACAGGAAAAGATAAAAGTGGCAGAAGGAATAAAAGAGGCTAATTTACTTATATCAAGTAGTATTACTCCTATGCTTATAAAATGGAAGCAACTAGATGTTCAAGCTAAAATGGCTGAAGCTATAAAAAACAATCCTAATGTTACTATATTTATGGGAACAGGAAATATGGGCTTTAATTTATGGACAAATCTTCCAAAAAAGAAATAAAAATATAGTGTTTTGAAAATCATTTTTTTCTTTTTATTTTTTATCTAATAAAACATTTAAAAAAGGATTTATTATCTATGAAAATAAGAATAGCAAGAATTAATATTTTTGATTCTATATTAACAGGAATCTTTCTTTTTATTATATTATATATAATTCTATTTACAGCACTTTTTTTTGTAATAAAGTATTCAGATTTAGATAGCATAGATACTATATCTCTTTTTGTAAGTATAAGATATAGCTATTTAAAATTTTTGTTGGCAGGATCGCTTTTTTCAGGAATAATAGGAGGAATTTTATCTGCTCTTTTAACACTAATTTATAATACTATTTCTCCAATAATTAATGGGATAGTTATAGAAATAGAGGACATAGAAAAGGAACTGTAAATGGATTATCAAAAAAAGATAAGAAATTTTTCAATAATTGCTCATATTGATCATGGGAAATCTACCTTGGCAGATAGAATGATAGAAATTACAAAAACTATATCAGAAAGGGAATTGGTTGATCAAGTGCTCGACTCTATGGATTTAGAAAGGGAAAGAGGGATAACAATAAAATCTCATCCAATTAGAATGGAATATAAGTCAAAGGATGGAGAAATCTATATTTTTAATTTAATAGATACTCCAGGACATGTTGATTTTTCTTATGAAGTTTCAAGATCATTGGCTGCTTGTGAGGGGGCAATATTGGTTGTAGATGCTTCACAGGGAATTGAAGCACAAACATTTTCCACTCTTTATCAAGCTTTGGAAAATGATTTAGCTATTATACCAGTTTTGAATAAGATAGATTTACCATCAGCAAGAGTTGAAGAATTATCAGAAGAGTTATCTGATCTTTTAGGAGTTTTTCCTGAAGAGGTGATAAAGGTATCTGCTAAAATGGGTATAGGAATTGAAGATTTAATGGAGGCTATAGTAAGAGAAATACCTGCCCCTGAGGGAGATGAAAATGCTCCTGTTAGAGCTTTAATCTTTGATAGTTTTTATGATAAATATAGAGGTGTGGTAGTTTATGTTAGAATGAAAGAGGGAACTTTAAAGATTGGTGATAAGATAAAATTTTTTGCTACAGGTAAGGAATTTGAAATAGAAGAGCTTGGATATATAAAATTGGGTAGATATCCACAAAAACAATTAAAAGCAGGAGAGATTGGCTATATAATAGCTAATATTAAAGAGATTAGAGATGCAAGGGTTGGGGATACTATAACAACTGTTGAAAACCCAGCTAAAGAACCTTTACCTGGTTATAAAGAAGTAAAACCAATGGTATATTGTGGAATATTTCCTGCAGAAGGTTCAAATTACGAAGATTTAAAGGAAGCTTTAGAAAGGTTATCTTTAAATGATAGTAGTATTGTATATGAACCAGAAGTTTCTGATGCTTTAGGACATGGATTTAGAGCAGGATTTTTAGGACTTCTTCACATGGAGATTGTTCAAGAGAGGCTCTATAGAGAGTTTGGAGTAAATATTATAACAACCGTTCCTTCAGTAAAATATAAAGTAATAATGAAAGATGGGGAGGAAAGATTTATTAGCAATCCTTCTGAACTTCCTCAACCGGGTACATTTGAGAAAATAGAAGAGCCATTTGTAAGGGGTATAATTATAACACCAAATAATTATATGAGCCCTATAATCAAGCTTGCTCAAGATAGAAGAGGTGAATATATAAGTACTTCAACAATAGATGTTAATACTGTTGAACTGACATTTGAATTTCCACTAGGGGAAATAATTTTAGATTTTTTTGATAAACTAAAATCTGTTTCTAGTGGATATGCTTCTATGGATTATGAATTTATTGGTTATAGAGAGGGAGATTTAGTTAAGTTAGATATACTTATTAATGGCCAAAAGGTAGATGCTTTTTCTGTTATTATTCATAGAAAAAGGGCTTACTATATGGCAAGGGCTATAGTTGATAAATTAAAAGAAGTAATTCCAAGACAGCTATTTGAGGTTGTAATTCAAGCAGCAATAGGAAATAAGATAATAGCTCGTTCGTCAATAAAACCTATGAGGAAGGATGTATTGGCAAAATGTTACGGTGGAGATGTAACAAGAAAGAAGAAGCTTTTAGAAAAGCAAAAAGAAGGGAAAAAAAGAATGAAGATGATAGGTAAGGTTGAGGTTCCTCAAGAGGCTTTTTTAGCTGTATTAAAAATTGATCAGGTTGGAGGATAGAAAAATATGAAATTTAAAAATAAGACTATAGAGAGTATATACAACAATCTTGAGGCTGTGGTGGTTGCTTTTATACTGGCAATGATAATAAGACAGTTTATTATAGCTGCTTATAAAATCCCAACAGGATCTATGGAAAATACTCTTTTAGTAGGAGATTTTTTACTAGGTACTAAATTTATATGGGGAGCTAAAGTTCCTTTTGTTAATTATAAATTACCTGCTTTTAGTCATGTAAAAAGAGGTGATATAGTTATTTTTAAATCTCCATTTCCGCCATATTTGGAATTTGTTAAAAGAGCTGTGGCAGTTTCAGGAGATACAGTTTATTATCATGAAAAAAAACTATATATAAATGGAAAATTTGTTCCTTTACCACCAGAAGGAAAGAATGTAGATCCTTTTTATAGACCAATAAGAGATGAGTTTGGACCTTTTGTTGTTCCAAAAATAGGAGATGTAATAAAATATGATAGTTTAAATCCAAGATCTTTTGAGTTTTTTAAAAATCTTTACTGGCAGCACTATCCAGACCATAATTTATATGTAAAAAGAACATTTGTTATAGATGGGAAAGAAACAGATTCCTATATTTATAAATCTGTTAATTTACCACCTTTAGAGATTAATAGTATAAATTTTGATACTCTTCAATGGTATTTTATTGAGGATATATTAAAATATTTAAGAGAAGATAAAGGTGATAGTTCTATATATATAAAACAAGTCTTATATGATAATGGAGTAAAGGTAGATAGTCTTGTTGTAAAGTATAGATGTTATTTTATGATGGGTGATAATAGAGATTTATCTCAAGATTCTAGGTTTTGGGGAGTTTTGGCAGATAATATGGTTCTAGCTAAACCTTTAATAATTTATTTTTCTTTTGATGGAGAAAGTGTGAATAAAAGTTTTTTTGAAAGAATAAGATGGGGAAGAATAGGTAGATTTATAAACTAAAATATTAGGAGATACTTTATGTATAATGTACCTGATGAAAAAGGTCATTTTGGAGAATTTGGCGGACGATATGTGTCAGAAACTTTAATGAAAAATTTAGAAAACTTGGAAAAAGAATATAAAAAGGTTATAGAGGATGAGTCATTTATAGAAGAGTTAAAGTATTATTATAGAGAGTATATTGGAAGGCCCAATCCTTTATACTATGCAGAGAGACTTTCAAAATATCTTGGATTTAAAGTTTATTTAAAGAGAGAGGATTTA
>JAMORN010000129.1 GCA_027063545.1 bacterium
ATAGGTATGCTCATGGCAGCAAATTATTCATATAAAATAGGAAAGTTGTCTTCAGAGAAAAGAGATTATCATTATTCAATTATTTTACCCTATTTAAAATACATAAAAATTGATGTTAGTAAATTGAAAATAGATTTTAAGGAGTTTAAAAATATTATTTCTAAAGATAAGAAGGCAAAGGTAGGTGAGCTTACATTAGTCCTTCTTTCCGATTTAGGTAAATATTTATTTTATAAAGAAAATAATATTGAAAAAGTTTATAATGTTTATATAGAGACATTAGATGAGTTAGAGGAGGTTTTTAAATAATGAGAATTTTGGTAATTAATGGTGTTAATCTAAATATGCTTGGTATAAGAGAAAAATCTATATATGGGTCAGGAACTCTTAATGATATAGAAGAATTATTAAAGGCTAAAGCAAAAGAATTAGATATTGAGATAGAGTTTTTTCAGTCAAATTATGAAGGAGAAATTGTAGAAAAGATACATTCAAGTTTAAATAATATAGATGGTATTTTAATAAATCCGGGGGCTTTTACCCATTATAGTATAGCAATAAGGGATGCTCTTTTGGCTGTTAATATTCCTTTTGTAGAAGTTCATATTTCTAATATTTATAAAAGAGAGGAGTTTAGGCAAAAATCTTTTTTTAGTGATATAGCAATTGGCGTAATTTCAGGTTTTGGCCTTTATTCTTACCTACTTGGTCTTGAAGGTATTGTTAATTATTTAAATAGAAATAAGGAGGAATAGTGATGAACTTTTTAGATGAAATAGAATTTTTTATAGATTTATTATATAAAGTTAGATGGGAGGTTTATGAGATCTATTTTAAACAAGCAATAGATATAGAGATAAAGAGTGATAACTCTCCAGTTACAGCTGCAGATAAAAAGGCTAGTGAAATACTAATTACTATGCTGGAAAATAAATTTGGGATTAAAACTATTACAGAAGAAGATTTTCCTGAATGGGAAGTAAGAAAAGGTTGGGAAGAATTTTTCTTAATAGATCCAATTGATGGAACAAAATATTTTATTTCTCAGGATGGAGAATACTTTTCTTTAAATATCGCGTTAATTAGAGATAATAAGGTAGTTTTTGGTTTAATTTATAATTATATTACTCAAGAGTTTGTAATATCACAAGAAAATTTTGGAACTTATTATGGAACATTGTCTAAGTATTTAAACTCTTTAATAAAAATAAAACATAGTATAGAATATTTAAAGAAGGATAATAATTTATTTATTAAGTTAGTTGGGAATAGATCTTTTTCACCTAAGAGTCCTGAAAATAAAGAAATATTTGATATTATAGAAGAGTATAGTTATTCTATTAGGAAAATAGCGAGTAGTGCAAAATTTATAGAGTTGGTTATGGGAAGAGGAGATGTATATATAAGACCAACTACAATACATGAATGGGATATTGCTCCGGCTGATATTATTTTAAAAGAAGCAGGTCTTATGATTTTAGATTATAGTGGTGAAGAAATTAAATATAATAAAAAAGAACCTTTAATAAACGGCTTTATAGCGGGTTTACCTCATATAGTAAATTTCTTTTTAGATGAAAAAAAGAAAAGAACAAAGTTTAATTTTCTATAGATTATTTTTTTAAAGTAAAAATAAAGCCATCAATACCTTTTGATTTTATATAACGTAAATATTTTTCAGCATTTTCTCTACTGTTAAAAGGTCCTATAAGAAGTTTATAGTAGCCATTTAGTTCTTTTATCATAATTTGATAATTTTTTAAATCAATTTTATTAGAAATAATAGCTTTATTCTTTTCAGCATTAGGATATTCTCTAAAGGAGCCCACTTGAATAAAAACTAAATTAGAATTATTATTAATTATATATTCATCATTATTCTTTTTATTATTTTTATTTTTTACACCATTGTTTATTTTTTCTAAAGTATTTTTACTAATATTCTTATTTGAAGAACTTGGTGCTTTATTATTAAAAATAAACTCATCAAATTTAGATATACTATTATTTGAAGAATCAATTTGTATATGCTTAATTTCAGATTTTTGTTGTTTTATAGAATCCTTATAATTATTTGTATTCGTTTTATTAGTATTTTCTATTTTTTCTGAATTATCAGAATAAAGAGAATCTTTTATTTCATTGGTATTGTTAGAGCAAAAAATAATGTTTATATTTAGAGTAATAAACCATATTAAAAATATAATCTTTTTCATAGGTGTATCTCCTTTTATGAAAAAAAATAAAATAACAAAGATTAAAATACAAGAAGAGAAGTTAAAAGATTTGTATGAAAAATATCCATGGTCTTTTGGTATTTTTTTTCATAAGGATTACTCTTACGTAATAAAGTCAATTATCTTAGTATTACTATTTTTAGGGCTTTTATATATAGCTGGTAATAAAAGAAATGTTTTCACTTCAAAAACAGATAAACTATTTGTTTATATAAAAAAAGGAGAATATTATTTTTATTTATATGATAAAGAGTTAAAAAAAGAATATGATATTCCCTTAAAAAATATAGAAAAGTTAGATAGTGAAGTATTAAATAAATATTTTCTTTACAATATGAATAAAAATAGCATTTTTTTTAATTTTAAAGGTGTAAAATTAGGATTTTTTAATGGAAAATCTAGCATTGATAGTATAAGAGAGGATATAGATATTATAATATTTAATTATATAGAAAATGATACAAGTTATTTAAATAAACTCCTAAAGCATACAAATTACTATTTGGCTTTTTTTATTAAAAAACCTAATTTATTAAAAGATAGAAAATATTATGTTTATCCTGAAAAAATAAAGAAAGATCAACTTATATATGGAGATAAACATATTTTTATAGTTATAAAACAAAAACCCTTTGGATTAAAAATTTTAGATTTTAGTAGAAGATAGGAGGATGCTATGATTCTTGACCCAGACAAACTTGAAGGCATGAATTCCAGAAAAGATGATTTAAAGATTTCTCAAGGAATTTCTGGACCCGGACAAGAGGCAACAAAAAGAGTTCCTTCTTTAAAGGAATTATTAATTGAGATGATAAAGAGAGATGCTTCAGATTTACATTTAACTGTAAATGCTCCTCCAATGTTAAGAATAAATGGAAAGTTAGAAAAAACACCTTATGCCAAGCTTACTCCTGATCAGGTAATGAAAATGGCATATTCTATAATGACAGAACAACAAAGAAAAGAGTTTGAAAAGAACTGGGAAGTAGATTTATCTTTTTCTGTTAGAGATGTTGATGCCCGTTTCAGAGCAAATGTTTTTCATCAAAGGGGAGCTGTTGCTGTTGCTATAAGACAAATACCTAAGAAGATTAAAAGCTTTAAAGATTTAGGATTGCCACCTGTTATAAAAGAATTTTGTGATAGACCTAATGGTTTAGTTCTTGTTACAGGGCCTACAGGTTCGGGTAAATCAACAACTCTAGCAGCCATGATTGATTATATAAATGAATCTAGAAAAGAGCATATAATAACAATAGAAGACCCTATAGAATTTGTTCATGAACATAAAAATTGTATTGTTAATCAAAGAGAAGTTAAAGCAGATACCCATTCTTTTGCAAACGCTTTAAAATACGCTTTAAGACAAGATCCTGATGTAATTCTAGTGGGAGAGATGAGAGATTTAGAGACAATAGAAGCAGCTTTGACATTGGCAGAAACAGGTCACTTAACTTTTGCTACTTTACATACAAATTCTGCAGCTCAAACTATCCACCGTATTATAGACGTATTCCCAGCTCACCAACAAGCAACCATAAGAGCTCAGCTGGCTTTTGTTCTTCAAGGAGTTATTACCCAAGCTTTAATTCCAAAGATGGATGGGACAGGAAGAGTTTTGGCGATGGAAATCATGAATGTTACACCAGCAATTAGAGCTTTAATAAGAGATGATAAGATACATCAAATTCCTTCAATGATAGAAGCAGGACAAAGATATGGTATGATCACTATGAATCAATCTTTAGCAAAGTTGGTTAAAAGGGGGCTTATTTCTGTTGATATGGCTTTAGCAAGAAGTCCAAATCCAGAAGAGTTGTCTCAATTACTTAATAAAGGGATAATATAAAAGGAGATGTAGTGTATGGCCACTTTTGTATATAAGGGTATTGTTAAAGGCGGAAGAGAAGTTACAGGAGAAATTGAGGCAAAAAATAAAAATGAGGCAAGAAATCTTTTAGTAAGAAAAGGTATAAGAGTTATAGAATTAAAAAGAGCCCCAATAAATATATCCCTTTTTGGGGGAGGGGTTTCAATAACAGATATTGCAAGATTTACAAGACAGTTTGCAGTTATGTTTGCTTCAGGTCTTCAAATTACCCAATGTATAGAGATTTTAGCCGTTCAGACCCCAAATCCTGTGCTAAGAAAGGCCTTAAAACAGGTATACAATGATATCCAAGGAGGAAATAATTTAGCAGATAGTTTAGCAAAGCATCCTAAGATTTTTAATAATTTATATGTTAGTATGGTAGCGGCCGGAGAAGCTGGAGGTATCTTAGAGGATGTTTTAAATAGATTAGCTGATTATTTAGAAGCTCAAGAGAGGCTTATTAGAAAGGTAAAAGGTGCAATGATGTATCCTATTGTAATAACAATTGTAGCAATACTTGCTATAATAGCCATGCTTAAGTTTGTTGTTCCAACATTTGCTAAGTTATTCCAAGAAGCAGGAGCTCCTCTTCCTTTACCAACAAGAATAGTTATGGGACTGGCTGATTTTATAAGTAATAATTTTCTTTTAATAATAGGTGGATTTATTGGAATTGGTGTAGCGTTAAAATGGTGGTTTTCTACAGAGAAGGGTAAATATACTATTGATAAATTACTTATAACTATGCCTATCTTTGGTGAGATAAGCACAAAAAGTATTATAGCTAGATTTTCTAGAACATTAGGAACACTTCTTCATAGTGGTGTAGATATTATAAATGCTTTAAGAGTAACAGCAAAAACAACAGGGAATAAAATATTTGAAGAAACAATTAATAGAATTATTATGAAGGTTACTGGAGGTGAAAATATTTCTGATCCTTTATCTAAAGAGCCTATTTTTCCTCCAATGGTTGTTCAAATGATAAGTGTAGGTGAAAAAACAGGTAATTTAGATGGTATGTTAATGAAAATAGCTGATTTTTATGAAGAAGAGGTAAATGCAGCTGTAGAGAGTTTGACATCTTTAATAGAGCCTCTTGTTATAGTATTTATGGGAACTATAATAGGTGGTATTTTGATAGCAATGTACTTACCAATGTTTGATTTATTCCAACATATAGGATAATAGGGTCTGAAAGAAAGTGAATAGACCTAGTGAATTAGAATATAATAAAGAGTTAGTTATTATCTCAATAATTGTAAAGGTATTGCTTTTTACCCTTTTTTATATTCCAATTATTTTTTTATTTAAAGATAAGACTTTTTTCTATATTCTTTTAATTTTATATGGATTAACTAGTATTTTTTCAATTTTAATAACATTTTTTTTCTTAAAAAAAGAAATCGAGAATGATAAGGTTATTACCTTAATCAATTACTTTTCAATTATTATAGAATTGATTTTAGAAACTTATATTATTCTTTATACAGGAGGAATCTATTCTAACTTTCTGTTTTTATATATGTTTACCATCCTTTCTTCTATTTTTTTATTAGGTTTTAAGGGAATGAGTTTTTCTATAGTTGTTATAATTTTTATTCAAACATATCTTTTTTATTTTACTTATAAAAATAGAATATTTTTCGATATATCTGAGGTATTGAAAATATATTACTTTAATATAATAAGTTATATTTTAGTTTCAGGAATAGTATGGTTTTTGATAAAAAAAATCTCTATATCTGCTATAATATTAGAAGAAAAGGATAAAATGGCTACTATAGGGGAAATTACTGCTAAGATTATACATGAAATAAAAAATCCCCTTTCCACAATAATTGGAACTACCCAGATTTTGGAAGCATCTGCTTCTGAGGAGGATAAGCGTTTGTTGGATTTAATATACAGGGAATCTATAAGATTAAGGGATTTAATGAATAATTTTTTCTCTTTTATTCGTAGGGTTGAACCTAAAATAGAAAGTGTAAATATTGTAAAATTAATCGATGGAATAGTTTATCTATATTCTAAAGATTATAAAAAGCGCTATAATGTAGATATAGAATTTAATACAGAAAATATATCCTCATTTTTCGTTGAAACAGATGCTAATTTATTAACAACTATTATTGTTAATATTTTGTTAAATTCTTTTGAAGCAGTAAAGGATAAAGATATAAAGAAAATACAGATAAATTTAGAAGAAGAGTCTAAATATTTTATTTTAAAAATAAAAGATACAGGAGGAGGAATTGACCAGAAAGTGTATAAGAAGATATTTTTACCTTTTATTTCAACAAAAGTAAAGGGTACAGGCTTAGGACTTACTATTGTAAAAAGTTTGACAGAGGTTTTAAATATAGATATTTTTTATAGAAATTGGGAAGATAAAAGGTCAGATGTTAAAGGAGTAGAATTTACATTAATAATACCAAAAGTATATAGGAGAAAGGAGAGCAGAGATGAAAAAAATTAATTTAATTTCAATTTTTCTATTCTTTATTGTAACAATAATACAAGCAGGGTATTATATAACTCCTAGATATGATAAAGTTTTTTTATATAAAACAGCAACATCTAAGAAAATGTTAAAGGATAAATATATAGAGTTCGGTAAGATATATGAGGTTACGAAGGAAAAGAATAATAGATACTATATAAAAGATTTAGGTTTATGGGTTGACAAGATAATGGTTGTTGGAGATTTCTCTAAAAAATTGGTAAAATATAAAATATCCTATTTAAAACAGTATAGAGAAGAAAAGATGAAAGAAAAGAAAAGGGTAGAAAATGAGGTAAAGAAACATCCTGAATGGCCAGAATATATAAAAAAAGCTGTTTTAAATTTTGAAATATGGCCCAATTGGCCTGAAAGCTTAGTGGTAGCTTCTTGGGGTAAGCCTGATACAATAATAAAAACAAAATATAACGATACATTATTTACTTATATGAGATATGGAAATCAAGTTTTAATATTAAAGAATAATAAATTGAAATTAATAAAATATGATCCAAGTAGAGAAGATAAATCAATTCAGATTATGATAAAGTAATTTTTTATTTATGGATTATTTTCGTCCATCTAAGTCTAAAGGACAAAATTTTTTAATTAATCCTTATTTGATTAAAAAGCTTTCAGATTTTATTCCCGATAAAGGGGATATTTTAATAGAAATAGGACCTGGAAAAGGAGATTTTTCTGAATTTCTATTACAAAAAGATTATAACCATTTTTATCTTATAGAATTAGATCATATTTTATATAATTACTTAAAGGAAAGATATAAAGAAAAAGTAGCAAGTAATAAAGTTACTATAAAAAATTTAGATGCAACAAAATTAGATTATTACTCTTTTGGTATTAAAAATTTAATAGTGGTTGGAAATTTACCATATAGTGTTGGTAGTTTAATAATTTTGAATATTGTAAAGCATTATAC
>JAMORN010000130.1 GCA_027063545.1 bacterium
AAATATAGTAGGAAAAAAATTCCATATTACTGAGGATGGCGAAGTTTATGTAGATGGTAAATATGTAGATCAAATTCTTGTGGTAGATTTTTCCGATAGAGAAAATACCCTAATTTCCCATGAAAATGGATATTTTGAAGCAAAAGATCTTTCCACTCAAATATGGACTAAAGATGTAAAAATTATGCAGGGTTTTTTAGAAACAAGTAATGTTAATCCAATAAATGAAATGGTAAAATTAATTGATCTATATAGAACATTTGAGATAAATCAAAAGGTTATAACAACAATAGATACAACTTTAGACAAAGCAGTAAATCAAGTAGGAAGAGTATAAAAATTTAAATAAAGGAGGTAGAAGATGATAAGATCATTATATACAGCAGCAAGTGGAATGAATGCACAACAACTTTTAGTTGATACTATATCTAACAATATTGCAAACGCTAATACAAATTCCTTTAAAGAAGATAGAGTTGAATTTGCTGATCTCTTGTATCAAATAATAAAAGATCCTGATGCAAAAGTAGATTCAAGAGCAAGAAATATCTTAGGAATCCAAATAGGTTTAGGAGTAAAAACTGTTGCAACTAAGAAAAATTTTAAAGCAGGTTCTCCTCAAGAAACAGGAAATCCAACTGATCTGATGATAAATGGCTCAGGTTTCTTTCAAGTAGAACTCCCCAACGGAAAGATTGCTTATACTAGAAATGGTAATTTTAATATATCTGCAGATGGATATCTAACCACTGCTGATGGATACAAAATAGAACCTGAAATTATAATTCCAGAGGATGCAGAACAAATAACAATTACAAGTGATGGATATGTTTTAGTAAAGGTGGCGGGTGAGGAAGAGCCAGAAGAGGTTGGAAGAATTGAACTTGCTTATTTTATCAATCCAGCCGGTCTCAAAAATCTTGGTGGAGGATATTATGAAGAAACTGTTGCAAGCGGTGAACCAAAGGTAGAATATCCGGGTGAGGAACTAACAGGACAACTTATGCAAGGGTATTTAGAAGCCTCAAATGTTAATGTAATTGATCAAATGGTTAGTTTGATTACAGCCCAAAGAGGATACGAAATGAACTCTAAATCAATTCAAGTAACAGAAGATATGCTTGCCTTAATAGCCCAACTTAAGAGATAACTATGAAAGGGAAAAATATAAAAGTCTTGTTTTGCTTGCTGGTTAGTTTTGTTTTACTTTTTAATATCAAGATAAATGCTAAAAATGAAGATTACTCTAAAATTAGTTTTAACACATTAGACTATATAAAAAGTATAGTAAAAGATTCTTTAATTTCTAAAGATACAACTATAATTAAACTTGTTCTAACACCTTACTCTTCTTTAAATAAAATAAAAAAAATATCCCCTCTTGATATAAAAAAAATTGAGATTCTTCCTCAAAAAACAAGAAAATATTTGAGTGTAAAATTACTTTTAAAAAACAAAAAATTTGTGTTCTTTAAGTTTGAGATAGAAAAATATAAAAAAGTGCCTGTTTTGAAAAAAATTGTTCAAAAAGGGGAAAAAATTTCCTCTGATATTATTATTGAAAAGGTTATTAATATATCAAATTATAATGCTCAAGATATAATATATGATAAAAATAAGTTAATAGGAAAAATTGCGGATGTAGCTTTAATAGACAACACTCCTATAAGAGAAAGTCAAATAAAAACTCCTCCTTTAGTAAAAAGTGGAGAAACAATAAAAGTAATTTTTAATTACTCAAAATATGTAACTATCACTTTTACTACCAAAGCACTAAATAGTGGAAAACTTAGAGATAAAATTCTATACAAAAATCCTTTTAACAAAAAATTAGAATACGGAATAATTATTGGAAAGGGTAAGGTAAAGAAACTATAAAACTGGCACAAGATTTGTATTTAAAATATTTAAAGTAAGAAAACTACTTAAATTAATACTACAACAAAATAAGTTAGAAATTTAAGGAAAGGGAGGGAAATTATGAAACGAAAGCTATTAAAAATAATAATTTTTATTATCCTATTTTCGTCAATAACTTATGCTTATGATATTTACTCTCTTTATACCCCCAAACGTCCATATAAAGAGGGTGATATTATAACTGTTATTATTGCAGAAGAGGCAAATGCTCAAAACATAGCAGCAACAAAAACAAAAGTCTCAGCAGAACAAAATTTAAATGTTAAAGCAGGAACAGGAATTTTAGATTTTATAAAAGCTTTTAGTGGTGGTTCTTCTCAAAAATCCGATTATTATGGCAATGGATCTACTCTAAAAAAAGGAGAACTTGATGCTAAAATTTCTGTTAAGGTGATTAAAGTTCTTGATAATGGAAATCTTTTAATAGAAGGCTCTAAAGTTGTAGAGATTAATAATGAAAATGAAATTATAGAAGTAAGAGGGATAATAAGACCTTCTGACATTGCTCATGACAATACAATTTATTCCTACAAAATTACAGACGCAAGAATTACATATAAAGGAAATGGTGTTGTAAATAATTCTCAAAAACCGGGAATTATAACAAGATTTTTTAACTGGTTGTTCTAGTTTTTTAATATGATAATCTAAAATAGTAAAAAGGGGAAGGGAAAGATGAGAAAAGATTTAATAAAAATTGGTATAATAATTATAATCTTATTCCTCCTTTCAACATATGCAGCTTTATATGCGCAACAAAATCAAGGCTTTATGAGAATAAAAGATATGGCTCATATTCAAGGATATAGTAAAGTAAAACTTATAGGGTATGGCCTTGTTGTTGGTCTTGATGGGACAGGAGATTCAAGAAGCGCAAGATTTACAATAAACTCTATTGCTAATATGCTTGCTAAATTTGGAATAGAAATAGACTCTAAAAGACTCAGAACAAGAAATGTTGCTGCTGTTATGGTTACTGCAGAAATTAATCCTTTTATGAAAAAAGGAACACCTATTGATGTTACAATATCTTCTATTGGAGATGCAAAAAGTTTAAAAGGTGGAACACTTCTTATGACTCCTCTTACAATAAATGGAGAGGATATTTATGCTGTTGCACAAGGCCCAACTTTTGTAGGTGGATATGAATATACCACACGAGATTTAGGATATTTAAAACACAATCATACTCTTGTTTCAAGAATTCCAAATGGTGCTGTATTAGTTAAAGAACTAAAATCTCCTTTAGAATCAATTAAAGATAGCTTTTATATTTATTTAAATAGACCTGACTTTACAAATGCTTTGAGGGTTGCAAATGCAATTAATAATAATCTATCTCAAAATTATGGTGTTCAGTCTCTTGCTGAGGCTATTGATCCATCTACAATTTTAGTTAGAATACCACAAAA
Organism: bacterium; assembly: GCA_027063545.1. Lineage (GTDB taxonomy): Bacteria > JAMORN01 > JAMORN01 > JAMORN01 > JAMORN01 > JAMORN01. The sequence goes on from JAMORN010000130.1 coordinate 3,333, forward strand.
CTATAATAATAAAGTGGGAATAATGAAATTAATTTCTGATATAGAAGGGCTTTATATAAACCCTGATACTGAAAATAAAATAGTTATTAACGAAAGAACAGGAACAATTGTTATTGGGGGTGATGTTAGAATTAGACCTGTTGCTATTGCTCATAGTAATTTATCTATAAGAATAGGTTCTCCAACAAAGATATATAGAAAAATGGTTAATGTTGCTCAAGGAGATATAAATGTAACTCCACAACTTACTACTGGTGATGTTATTCTAACAGATTCTTTAATCGTTAATGTTTCTGGTGGAAATGTAAATGTTAATCCTACCCAAATCAATCAAGTAAATCCTAACAATCCAAGGGAAAAATTTATAAATCTTCCAGCAACAACAACTATTCAAGATTTAACAAACGCTTTAAATCAATTAGGAGTAAAACCAAGAGATATTATAACAATTATTCAACTATTAAAAAATGCTGGAGCAATTAATGCAGAAATTGTTGTGATGTAGATTTCCCTCCCTTTTCCCTTCCCTCCCCAGATGACTTGGGAGTGTTTACTCTTAAAGTTGTCTGGGGAATATCTATATTAATTTTTTATGCTTCAAGTCTTACTAATTTATCCTTATACTCCTCTGCCAGATATTCAATTAAATCTGAAGAGAATCTCTTATCTTCTATAGATAAACTATCAAGATTCTTTATATACACCCTTATAAAATCCTTGATCTTTGCTATTAAATTTCCATCTCTTATTAGATTTATAAATCTAAATTCAGTAAGACCAGATTGTCTTACACCTGTTAATTCTCCGGGTCCTCTTATTTTTAAATCCTCTTCTGCTATTTCAAAACCAGAATTTGTTTTTTCTAAAATATAAAGTCTTCTTAAAGAATCGGGAGAAATATTCTCTGAGGTTATTAAAAAACAATATGATTCATACTCCCCTCTTCCAACTCTACCTCTTAATTGATGAAGTTGAGAAAGACCAAACCTTTCAGCATTTTCAATAACCATTACTGTTGCATTTGGCACATCAATTCCAACTTCAATTACAGTTGTAGAAACAAGTATATCATATTTTTTATTTCTAAAATCATTTAAAATCCTTTCCTTTTCTTCACTCTTCATTTTTCCATGAAGAAGCCCAACATTAAACTCTTTAAAAACAACCTCATTAAGCCTGTTTGCACTTTCTATTGCACTTTTTAAATTTAACCTTTCATTCTCTTCTATTAAAGGATAAATAAAATAAGCCTGTCTCCCCTTTTTTAATTCTTGTTTTAGAAAATTATAAACTTTTTCTATTTTATCTGATTTAATAACATAAGTTTTTACTGGCTTTCTTCCCGGAGGCATCTCATCAATTATTGAAACATCCAAATCACCATAAAGGGTTTGGGTTAAGGTTCTTGGAATAGGCGTTGCTGTCATATAGATCAAATGTGGCTTAAAAGGTGCTTTTGAATGCTCTATTAGTTTACCTCTTTGCTCAACACCAAATCTATGCTGCTCATCTACAATTGCAAGTGCTAAAGAAGAAAACTCAACATCATCTTCTATCAAAGCATGGGTTCCTATAACTATTGCTGGATCTCCATTTTTTAGAATTGTTTTTATTTTATCCTTTTCTTTCTTTTTTGTATCTCCTATTAATAAATAAATTGGGAAATTTTTTCCAAAAAGCATTGAGGTTAATTTTTGATAGTGCTGACGAGCTAATACTTCTGTAGGAGCCATCATAACAGTTTGATAACCAAAAGATGTAAAAAGAATCATAAAGAAAAAAGCAACTGCAGTTTTTCCACTACCAACATCTCCTTGAATTAATCTATTTACAACCTTTCCATCTTTTATATCTTTTAGAATTTCAGAAACAACTCTTTTTTGTGCATTTGTAAATTCAAACGGGAAAAAAGAATATAAGTGTTTAACATCATTTTCTGTTATATCTATTCTAATACCTCTTGATAATTTATCCTTCTGGCGTTTATATTCAAGTAAAAACATTAAAGGATATATCTCCTCAAATTTCATTCTAAGAATAGCTTTTTTGTAATTTTCTCTATCTGTGGGAAAATGAAGTTCTTTTAAAGATTCATATAAGGGTAAAAATTTTATTACCTTTAAAAAACTCTCTGGTAAATACTCAGTTATTTCATCCTTAACATAATCAAGGGCTGTTTTTATTATTTTTGAAAGAAATTTAGAATCTATGGAAAAAGATTTCATCTTATCAGTTATTCTATATACTGGATAAATACCTGTTTTCTCCTTTAATTCTTCATCAGAAAAAACCTTTTCAAACTCTGGATGAACAATCTGCCACATATTAAACATATAATGAGCCTTACCTGATGCTATAATCTTATCACCTATTTGAAAAAAATTTTTAAGCCATGAGGAATATTTGAAAAATATTAAACTTATAAAAAAATTTTCACAATAAAGAAGTACTCTTAAACGTTTAGTATTTTTTCCAATCTCTTCAACTGACTGAACCTCTCCAAATACAGTTATATATTTATTCTCCTCTATTGTTTGATAGGTATCTAAATTAGACCTATCTATATATGTTTTTGGAAAATAAAGTAGAATATCACCAATAGTATAAAAGCCCAGCTTGTTAAACTGGGCTTTTCTTTTTTTTCCTATACCTTTAAGATTATCAATTGGCTCTTTTAAAACAGGATAAAACCTTTCAAAATAGAACATAAAAGAATATTATCTATTGTTCCTTTTCTACCTTATTAGAATCGTTTTGCTCTTCCTCTTCTAAGCCTAAATATATCCTCACACTTCTATAAATCTCTTCAAAAATATCTGGATGATTTTTCATAAATTCTATAGCATTATCCTTTCCTTGGCCTAATTTTTCGTTTTTATATGAATACCAAGAGCCACTTTTATCTACAATTCCTGCTTCTACAGCAATATTTAATACATCACTATAAACCGAAAAACCTTCGCCATATATAACATCAACACTTGTTTGTCTGAATGGAGCAGCAAGTTTATTTTTTACTACCTTTATTGTTACTGTATCACCTAAAACTGCATCATTCTTTTTTAGTGTTTGAGATTTCTTTTTTAACTCAATTCTTATTGAAGCATAAAACTTTAAAGCATTACCTCCTGTTGTTACCTCTGGATTTCCAAACATCACGCCAACTTTGGATCTTAATTGATTTATAAATATCATACAAGTTTTTGATTTATTTACAGAAGAGGTTAATTTTCTTAAAGCCTGAGACATAAGCCTTGCTTGTAGAGCAATGTTAGCATCACCCATATCACCTTCCAACTCTGCTCTTGGCACCAAGGCTGCAACTGAATCTATTATTATAACATCTATTGCTCCACTTCTAACAAGTGTTTCTGCTATTTCAAGAGCCTGCTCTCCATAATCAGGTTGGGAAACTAAAAGAGAATCAATATCAATACCTAAAGCTTTGGCATAATTTGGATCAAAAGCATGTTCTGCATCAATAAAAGCAGCCACACCACCTTGTTTTTGAGCCTGAGCAACTACATGAAGCGCTAAGGTTGTTTTTCCTGAAGATTCATTACCATATATCTCAATTATTCTACCCCTTGGCATTCCACCAATTCCTAAAATAGCATCTACTGAAGGAATCCCTGTTGGTATAACCTCTGTTTGAGTGTGAGCCTTTTCCCCTAAAGCCATTATAGAGCCTTTTCCATAGGCCTTTTCTATTTGACTAATAACAGATTCTATTGCTTTTTTCTTATTTTTGTCTATATTTTCAAATGGCATAGATTTACCTCCCTATCTTTAATTATTGAATTTATAAAAAAATAAAATAGGTTGGGTATATTTTCAAGAAAGAATTTTTTGTGAAAACAATAATTAAAATAAATAAGTGTCTAATTCATTATATATTCTATCAAGTTCTTTTTTGAGTCTTGGATCTTTTTTATCTAACCAACCTTTATCAAACCAATAATGATAAGAAGTATGGACAATATTCCAACCTGCTCTTTTTAAAACCTTAATTCTTTCAATATGTTCATCTACTAGATATTTTCCTGTTTCATCAAAATGATTTTTACCATCAACTTCTATTGCCACATATTTTTTATTATTTGTGTTATATAATACAAAATCTAATCTATATTTATTAACTGTTTTAACTTGAT
>JAMORN010000131.1 GCA_027063545.1 bacterium
GTAAAATAAGCTCCAAAATCAAAAAAATCTATATCTGAAAAGTGATCTTTAATCTCAAAATTTAAATCTCTTTCCAAACCAAAACCAGTACCTATAATAAATTCATTACCTATATCTTGAATAATATCCTGACTATATAAATAACTCTGTAGAAAAAACATAAAAATTATTAGATTTAATATTACTCTCATAAACCTGAAATCTATAGGTAATCTAATATTTTTATATCATCTAATAAAGAATAATCTAATTTCTTTGTTTCTTCTCCATTATAATCAATCTCAAATCCATGTTCTACCAAATAATTATGTTGATCTATCATTCTTTTGGCGTAATCTTCTCCTATTTCTTTTAAGTATCTTTTTATTGGAAAAATAACATCTTTAATCTTATCTCCTTTAACCCTATTATCAGCATAAGAAACAATTATCTCCTCTATGGTTATAGGAACATAATTATCTAATTTCATTGGTAATTTTTGCTTTTTTATATCTTCCTCTGTAATTCCTACTCCAACATGATTTCTGGCAATCATTGCTATTTTTTCATCAATCCCTTCTTTTAAAAGAATTTCATATCCTTTAACCCCATGATTTATTGAATTTATATCCCCTAATTTATACAAAGCCCTTGCAATATCATGTAGTAGAGCTCCTCTTGAAATAATCTCTAAATCAATATCATCTTTTATTTGTTCTGCTATAAATAAAGAAAGCTTTTCTACAGCCAATACATGAGATAAAATTATCTCAAAAAATTCTTTTGTATATTTTTTTAATAACTCAATTGCTTCTTTCCTTGATGGTATATATCCATTCATATCTTATACCTCACACTTCTTAATCTATGTAATGCAAATATTATTTCATATTTTCTTGGTAAGATATAGCTTGGAGAATCTTTAACTAATAAATTTTCGAAATTGTTTATTTTAATATCTTCCAAAAATTTCTCTACCATATCAACAATATTATATTTTTTTCCATACTTTTTATAACTTAAATATACTATCTCTCCTATAGTTTTTAATTGATTTGAAGAAATAATAGTTTCTATTTTAGATGTATCAATACTATAATTACCAAAAATAATTGTAGTTTTATCTTTAGATTTAATCTTTATTTTCTTTCCTTTATAAGGATTTATTACATTCTCTTTGAGTCTTCTAGGAGAAATTATATAAAAGTCTTCATAATTATAATTTTTAATATTAGAATTTTTAGTCTTAAAAAAATCTTTTACTTTTATAGTAATATCCTCCATCTTATATTCCCTCATCAGAAAAACTCTGTCTGCAACCTTAAGATATTCTCCTACACCTCCTGTTATTATAATAGATGAAATCTTATATTTTTCATATATTTCTCTAACCCTGTACAAAAAAGGAATAATAGGCTCTATATCATGAGTAATAAAATTTGAAATTATCTCATCCTTTACCATAAAATTTGTTGCTGAAGTATCCTCATCTATTAATATAAATCTACTTCCAGCTTCCAGTGCCTCAATTATATTAGCCGCCTGGGATGTTGAACCACTACTATCTAAAGTATAAAATCTCTTTGTATCTTTACCATAGGGTAAATTTCTTATAAAAGGAGATATATCCAGATCAGCTACATATCTTCCATCTTCTGCTCTAATCTTAACAGCATCATCTCTAGTTATAACAAATTCTCTACCATCACCTTTTATATGATTATAAATCCCTGCTTCTATAGCTTCTAATAAAGTAGTTTTACCATGAAATCCTCCGCCTGTAATAATATTAACTCCTTCCTTTATTAAAGCTCCTCTTATTATGTTACCTGAAGGTAATTTAATTTCAACTTCAATAGAAGAAGGAGATATAAATTTTATAGCATTTTTTAAAGGTTTATCTGAAATTCCAGATTCTCTAGGTAATATTGAACCATTGGCTATAAATACTAAAGCATTATTTTTCTTTAAAAAGTCTCTTATAAATTGTTGATCTAAATAAAGTTCTATATGCTTATTTAATTTATCTTTATCTAATGAATCATAAAATAATGAATTCTGAACAATTTTAGGGAGGTTATTTAAAATTATCTTTATAGCTTCATTTGCTAATATTCTTCTTCCTTTTGCTGGAAGTTGTATATTTATTTTAAATACTAAAGTATCATCATTATCAAAAAAACCTATACTTCTGTATAATACTTTCTGAAGAGGCTTAGGTACAATTATATTTTTATCATTTATATTCCGGAAAAATTCTCTATGTAAATAATCAATTAAAGCAACCCTTTTATCAAAACTATCTCTTAATTGTAAGGGTATATTATGAGACTTTACCTTTATTATTGCTGCTGAAGGTGGAGCATATGGGTCTGATTGTATATGACTAAAAAATATGGAAAAATCTTTAAAATAAAATTCTTTTTTTTCTAAAATTTTATAATGTTTATATCCTTTAAAATCTATGTTCAATAGTATATCTTTTAGCTTCATACTTTTACTCCTTTCACAATGCTTTACTTATCTATAAGAATCAATAAATTTATCATTGTATTAATAATATTATCCTTTGTTTTTGAGATAGCTTCTTCTAAACTTAAAGGTTCGTTTAATATAGAAAAAATAGAAACATTATCCTTTAATAAATCTTCTGTATAATCTACAGCTCCAGATAATACTACTACCTTTTTATTAAGGGATTTTCCCTCTTGAGCCAATTTTCCTATTACTTTATGAAATAAAGATTGAAAATCTGTCCTACCCTCTCCTGTAATTAATATATCTGAACTTTCAAGTTTTTCTCTAATATAAAGTCTATTCCAAAAATAAGTTCTGATTTTTCTAGCATTGAAAAACCCCAAGAAATACCACCTGCTACTCCCATTTTTTCTTTAGTATAATTTCCCTGTTTATTAAAAGCCTTTTCTACAAGTCTTACAATTCTACTAGCATCCTTTTCCAATCTAGAAAGTTCCTCTTGTTTTACACCTTTTTGAGGAGCATAAATTAAAAGTCCTCCATTTTCTCCTAATAAAGGATTATTAACATCACAAAAAATCTTTATTTTTGGTAATTTTTCTATATTTTCCTTGACTATCTCAATCTCCTCTACCTTATTCCAAACAATAGGGGTAATATTTGTTACCTCTCCAAATTTCCATAAAAACCTTACAACCTCAAGTCCTTCTAATATTCCAAGTCCTAAATCAACAGTTGTACTACCCCCTAACCCTATATATATTTTTTCAACATCTAAATTTTCAATGACCTTTTTTATTAATATACCTATACCTTTAGAAGAATAATAAAATGGCTTTCTTTCATCTACCTTTTTATAATGTATACCTATAACTCTGGCTGATTCGATAACTACGATTTTTTCATCCCTATAATACAATACTTCAGCTTCTATTTTATCAAATTCAAAATCAATAGTTTCAAATTTTATAATCTCACCTTTTTTATGAAAATTAAATACCTCTAAAAATCCTTCTCCCCCATCACTCACAGGAAACATTTCATAATCTATCTCTCTATTATATAAGAGATTATATTTTTTTATTGCTTCTTTTATTATATTAGAAACTTCAATGGTAGAATAAACACCTTTATAACTATCTGGAGCTATTAACACTTTCATTACTACTCCTCCTTTTATTTATAATAAACATTTATAGAACTTTCTTCTGTATAATATTTCTTTATATTTATATCTAAATATTTAAAAAAACTATCCATTAAATCATCTATTAAAATATCCATAAATTTCTTTTTTTTCTTCATTTTATATATCTTCAACTCTTTCCCTACAACTTTTTCAGCAATATCAACGGCATCGTAAAAATTGCCAATTTTATCAATAAATCCTAGTTTTAAAGCCTGAGTTCCTGTAATAACTCTTCCGTCTGCATATTTTTTTAAGGTATCAAGTTCTATTCTTCCTTTTCTAGAACTATATACATCATCAAGAAAATCTTGATATGTTATATTAACAAGATTCTGTAAGTACTCTCTTTCTTCTTTTGACAACTCTCTAAATGGATTTCCCACATCTTTAAATTTTCCTGTTTTTATAACCTCTGTTTTAATCCCTATTTTATCAAAAAGCTTCTTATATTGTTGAAGAAACATAATAACCCCTATAGATCCTATTAAAGAACCTTTATTTGCTACTATACTATCACACGCAGAGGCTACATAATAAGCCCCACTTGCTGCTATATTTTCAATTGAGCATATCACAGGCTTTTTCTCTTTTACTCTTATAATTTCTCTATATATTTCCTGCGAAGCTCCTACAGCCCCTCCAGGAGAATTTATTCTTATAATAATAGCTTTTATATTATCATCATCTTTAGCTTCTTCTAATTTTTCTATTATCTTTTGAGAGGTAATTATATCACCCATTAAATCTATTACTGCTACCTTATCTGCTGTATCTTTTACATCCGTTATTTTAATCTCTTTTTTATCTGAAAAAAATATTTTGTAAACTATTACTATAAGTATTAACCCCCAAAATAATTTCTTTAACATTTCTAAACACCTCCTATCTTATAAGTTTGTGTTAGTTTAAATATTAAAGTTAATATAAAAAAAGTTAATATAAAAATTAATATGGCTAACTTAACAAACTCCATATTTAGTTTTAATCTATTTAACCCCTTATAAATAAAATATAAATTTAGATAACTATTAATAATAAATGCAATACCTGTTGCTAAAGCAATACCTCCAGTGGAGAGGATTTTATATAAAAAATAGTTTAATATTATATTCATCGACAATGAAATTGTTGATGAAAATAATACCAATTTTTGTTTTTGTAAAACATATAAAGCCCTACTAAATATAGAAGTTAATGACATTCCCAATAAAGATAACATATAAAAATTTAAGGTAAACGAAACACTTTTTACATCGTTTAAATTAAAATTTCCTCTTTTATAAACTATTTTTACAATATCCTCTGAAAATATAATAGTAAATATAATTATGGGTATAATAAATAAAATGTTGTATAACACACCTTTTTTTAATCTATTCAAGAAAACTCCATAATCCTCATAGCTATTTGTTAGCTCTATCATAACAACTCTATTAATAGCCAAACTAACCAATGCAAATGGTAATTGAACCAATCTAAAGCTATAATAAAGAGAAGAAATAGCACCTTCAAATAGTAAAGAAGCTAAATGTCTATCTACAACTATCGATGCTTTAGAAAAAAAAGTTTCTATTAATATGGGAAAAAATCCCAAAAATACATTTTTTTTCTCTTTGTTATATAATTCTAATTCTACTGATACTTCTATATTTTTTAATATTCTTCGATTTTTTATATTATCTTTGAAATTTTTTATTCTTTTATATGAAATAATAAAAAATAAGATACTAAATAAAGCCATAGAAAATCCTGAAAGTAAATAGCTCCATGGAAGTACATTAAAGCTTAAATATCCAATAAAAGCAATAATTGTTAATATTAATGTTAGATTTCCAATTAATTGTAAGATAGAATATAAAAAGAATTTTTTAAAAAAAAGTAAATATGTACCAAAATAAGCATAAATAGTTATAAATATAAGATAAAATATAACAATCTGAGAAAACCTAACCGCTAAATTAAAATTTTTTACCCCTGGAGCTATTATATTAACTATATGACCAATATTAAAAAAAAGAATTAAACTTAAAATAATACTCATCCAAAAGAATAAATTAAGAAAATAGATAAAAAATTTTTTATGATATTGGCTATCCAGACTATTGTAAATTCGGGAAAAGGCAGGTATTACTGCTCCCTCAATTACTTTTTCACCTACTATATCCCTTAGTAAATTTCCTATTGTTACAGCAACAACCCATGAATCCATTACAACAGAAGCACCAAAATAATAGGCATATATAAGTTCTCTAAAAAAACCTGAAATTCTACTTAAGAAGGTCCCAAATATTAGCTTTAATATATTATAAATCATTACTTATTCTTTTTTAAAAGATTATTTATATATTTATTATATAACTCTGGATGATTAAGTTTATTTTTATAATTTAATATAAAATAAATATAATTTTCATAACTTTTTATATAAAAATCATTAACCTCAATAGAATCTTTATATACTCTTTGATAAAAACTCTTTTTTGCTACCTCTGCCTTTCTTTTCTTATCCTCGCTTTTTTTATATGAAATACCTGTTATTGTCTTTTTTAAGTTCTCCAGTAAATCTTTCTGAACCTTCAATATATTTTGTTTATTAACCATTAAATTATTTAACTTATTATAGGAATCTTGAGCCTTCTCAATTAATTGAGAAAACTGAGACTTTAAAGCAGAATTACTACTTTTTCCTATAGTCCCTTCCAATTCCTTTAATTTTTCTAAAACATCCTTTTGCATCTTTTTTATAGTTTCTATATCATTTTTTAAACTTTCAATATTTTTTCCTTTGGAAATCTGCTTTAGTATAGAATAAGTTAGAGAATTTATAAATGCCTGTTGAAGAGAAATATTTTTTAAAGTTGATAATATATCTTTTAATGATTTTTGTTTAGAACTTCCCGAAGATGATCCCTGTCCCTTAGCTTGATCTTCTATTAAATATAAAATATAAGAAAGATTATCTAACTCTCTTTTTATTAGCTTTAAATAGAAAGGAACTTTATATACAGCGAGGTTATCTTGGACTTCTATATTTTTTATATAACTATTTATTCTATTAAAATAATCTTTTATCATATTATAAGCTCTTATATCAAAATTATCGCTCTTAACAAAATTATAAAAGTCATTATAATAGTTTTTAAACAAGTCATAAAAAAAATCATCTTTGTTTTTTAAATACTTAGTTATTATCATACTTAAGTAAACAGGAGAAATCCATAATCCTTGAGGTATAGAGATGCCTGAAGAACTGTTTAAGCTATTTTTATCTTTTGTTATGGATGATAATTTATTTATAGCACTATATATATTCTTTTTAAATTCTATTTCATTATTTATGTTTTTATAGGCTTTATTTAAATCAGATATTGCTTTATTTATAGAATCATTTTCTGCTTTTGAGAATTCATCTCTTGGTAAATTTTCTAAGTCTTTTATATCCTTTTTTAAAGAATTCTTTATTTCTTTTCTATTATAATTTTCTTTTTCCAATATATTCTCTAAATCTTCTTTAATAGTATTTATCTTCTTTTTTAAAAATTCCTTCTTCAATAACTTTTTTAATCTTTTCAATTGTTTTATTGCCATATCTAAATTTTTTAATTCCTTCTTTATATCTAAATTATACTTCTCTAACATTTTCTTTAATCTTCTATTATCCAAATTTTTTAAAGAATCTTCTAAGTTTTTTTCAAACATACTTTTCCATTTTTTAATTAAACTATCATTTAATAGTTCATCTAAAGCTTTAAGTTTTTCTCTTAACTCTTTATTATCTATTTGGTTATTATAATCAAACAATCTCTTTTTTATT
>JAMORN010000132.1 GCA_027063545.1 bacterium
GATAGATAAAGGCTTAGAAAATGAAGTAAGATTTCTTTTTTCTAAATATAAAGATTTTAATAAATATAATGTTTTAAATACAGTAGGGTATAAAGAATGGGTAAAATATTTTGAAGGAAATAAAGCTAAAGATAAAGTAATAAAGGAAATTATAAGAAACACTAAGAAATTTGCGAAAAAACAAAATACATTTTTTAATAATAAATTTACGAACAAAATCGAGATAAAATATAGGGATATAAATTATGCTATAGAAGCACTATTCTATCACCTTCAACAGCATTCATTATTTTATTAGGATATTTAAAGTTCTGAGTAGATGCGTATAATTTTGTTCTTAAAAGATTTTTCCATAAAGTAGAATCAGAATTATCTGGTTCATGATGGAATAAAACAAGTTGAGGTATATCAAACTCGTGACATATTTCTACTCCTATTATACTAGTAGAATGACCCCATCCTATTTTACCAATAGGTGAAAATGAACTTTCCATAAATGTAAACATAGCATCAAATATTAAAAGATCTGTATCTTCAAAGAACCATCTATTTTTTTCTATATAATCTTTTATTACTCTGTGATCAATCTCTGTATCTGTCATATAAATAAAAGATTTTCCTTCAAATTTAAATTTGTATGCAAAGGATTGTCCAGGATGTATGTTTTCAGTATAAAATATTTCTATATCATTTATTTTTATTGGGTTATTTAAAACATGAAATTTAATTTTAGCTGATAGCTCTTTAAAGGTTAAAGGAAAATATCTTGTATCAAATATATCTGCAATTCTTTTTTTTATATCTTTGAATGGAGAATAAATATGTATTGTATAACCTTTACTGAATATAGGGAAGAAAGATGTTAACCCTATTATATGATCATAATGAGTGTGGGAGATAAAAATATGTATTTCATTTAGATTTGGAGTTGTGAGAATATTATCACCTATATTTTTTATACCTGTTCCTGCATCCAATATAATAGAGATATTTTCATAGGGATGGATAAGCTCTATTGCTGGCGTATTGACACCTATCATTTTTGAATTTTCAGGATTGGAATATATAAGTTGATATAACTCTTCTTTTGTTCTTTTTTCTGGGTGTTGAGCGATAATATCAATAATAGCATTTATTTTATTTTGATATTCTCTATTGATATTTCCCCCTGCAATAGTGCCTACAACCCCATAAAACTCAACACCAAAAACACCATTTTCAAAAATTTCCATCTCTCTCTCTCTCTCATAATAATACTTTTTTATAATGTTCTTATTATATATATTAAAAATTTAAAATAATTTATACTATTTTGACAAGTATAAAACTACCAAAAATCTAAAAATTTTTGATGTTTTTAAAACTATTTAATCTATCAATAGCCTCTTTAATATCATTAATATGAGGCATTCCATACTCATATAGTATTGCCTTAGCAAGAGCAATAGCTATTATATTTTCCCCGACAACACTAGCAGCTTCAATAGCACATACATCTGAACGCTCTTTATGCGCTTTTGTCATTTTCTTTGTTTTTAAATCTATAGTATCTAAAGGTTGCATTAGAGTAGGTATAGGTTTCATTGTAATTTTTATTCTTATTACTTCAGAATTGGATATTCCTCCTTCTATACCACCCGCATTATTTGTTTTTCTATATATTCTCCCATTTTCCTCTATATATATTTGATCATGAACCTGACTTCCATAATATTTAGAAGTTTCGGAGCCTAATCCAATTTCCATAGATTTAAATGCTTGAGTACCAAATACTTCTGACGCGATAAAATGAGTGAGTCTTCTATAATATTCTGAATAACTTCCTATTCCTGGAGGAAAATTGTAGATTCTAACTTCAAAACTCCCACCTATAGTATCTTTTTTTTCTTTGGTTTTTAAAATAATATCCTTCATTTTTTCGCCAATTTCTTTATATGGAGCTCTAACAGGATTTTTATCTATTTCTTCATTACTTAATATTTGGTTTATTTCTTCAGGATTTATGTAGGCATTTCCTACTCTATATACAAATGAAGATATTTTTATATTAAAGTATTCTAAAAATTGTTTAGAAATAGCTCCTATTGCAACCCTAGTAGCAGTATTTCTTGCTGAACTTCTTTCGATTACATTTCTTATATTTATATCTCTATTTCTAATAGCCCCGCCTAAATCAGCATGTCCTGGTCTTGCAATATATACTTCTTTAGAATCATCCACTGGTGGAGAAAATGGAGACATGTAATTTTGCCAGTTTTCCCAATCTTTATTTTTTATAATAATTCCTATTGGGGTTCCTAATGTTATAGAATTTCTAACACCAGAGACAATAATAGCCCTATCTTTTTCTATTTTCATTCTTCCACCACGTCCTACACCTATTTGTCTTCTTTCTAATTCTTTATTAATATTTTCTAAAGATAACTTTAGTCCGTATGGAAGTCCTTCAACAATAGCTAAAAGCATTTCTCCATGAGATTCTCCAGCAGTTAAATAGTTAAGCATTTTTACTCCTTATCTAGATATTTTTCTAATTCTTTTTTTACTTCATCTATAGGAAGCTCTTTCCCTGTCCATATATTAAAAGCTTTTTCTGCTTGATATATTAGCATATCAATTCCATATATAAAGGTTGCATTCTTTTCTTTAGCATATTTTATTAATAAAGTATTTAGAGGAGAGTATACTATATCATAAACAATATGACTAGAGTTGATTAGTTCTTTATTTATAATAGACATATCCTTTTGATTTCCCATACCTACAGATGTTGCATTAACTAAAATGTTAAATTCATTTTCTTTTATTTTTGCTTTAAATTCTTTAGAATTAAGGTCTATTATCTCAATAGAATAGTTAAATTTATTTTTAATCTCATTTTTTAGATTGAGTAATTTTTCTTTATTTCTTCCAGCAATTGCAACTTTAGGATGTTTATCAATACCTATAAGCCCATTAACAATCGCTTTTGCAGCTCCACCTGTACCTATTATTAAAATAGAAAATTCTTTATAATTTATATTTTTTATTGTTAGAGCTTTAATAAAACCATAATAATCGGTTGAATATCCTATTAATTTAGAATTATCGTTTTTTATTGTATTTACACTATTAAATATAGATATCTCCTCAGATAGTACATCCAGATATTTTATTACATTAATTTTATGAGGAATAGTAATATTTACTCCTAAAATTCCAAGAGCTTTAATTCCTTTTATAGCTTCTTCTAATTTTTCAGGGGGAGTTTCAAATATTCCATATACAGCATTTATATTATGATATTTAAATCCTATGTTATGTATTATTGGTGATAAGGAATGAGAAATAGGATATCCTATTACTCCATATACTCTTTTCATATTTTTTTACTCTTTTGATATTATTTATTATTTTTAGATAGTATGAAAAATAAAATAGAAATAGAAATAACTCAACATAATTTTTATAAAAGATTGGATAAGGTATTAAGAAAATCTTTATCTCAAGTTCCATTATCAAAGATATATTACATAATTAGAAAGGGACATGTTTCTATAAATGGGAAAATTGTAAGACAACATAATTATAATCTTCATATTGGAGATATAATAGAAATTGATACCAATGAAATAGAAAGTTTTTTACTTCAAGATACTAAAGATGATGGACTAAAGCCTGTTAAAATGGATATAAATGTAATATATGAGGATGAATATATATTAGCCATAAATAAGCCTTCGGGAATATCTGTTCATCCCGGTAAGGATACTAAAGATTATTCAATCTTAAATTTCCTACTTTATTTAGGTGAGAAAAAAAAGTTTACCCCTCATCTTGTTCATAGACTGGATAAGTATACTTCTGGTGTATTATTAGTTGCTAAAAATAAGGATATGGCAAGAAGATTATCTGATATGTTTTCTGGAAAAAAGATTAAGAAAAAGTATAACGCTTTAGTATGGGGAGAGGCTAAGGAAAACTTTAGGATAAGTATTCCTTTAGACAATACAAATGCTATAACAAATTACACCTTAATAAAAAGATTAAAATATAGAGGATTTGATCTTTCATATCTTGAGGTAGAAATATTAACAGGTAAAAAACATCAAATAAGGCGGCATTTATCTATGGTTGGTCTTCCTATTGTTGGTGATGATAAATATGGAGATTGGAATAAAAATAAAATTTTTAAAAAGGATTTTAAAAAGTTTAAAGGGTATTTCCTCCATTGTAGAGATATAAGTTTTATTCATCCTGTATACAAAGAGGAGTTTTTAATAGAGGCTTCTATGGAGATTGAAAAAAGGGATATCTTAGCAAAACTTTATAAGTTATCTTCAAATAAATAGGGTTGAAGTTTTTTAAGTTTTTGTAAAAAAAGTTTTACCAAATTAGGATTTTTTATAAGTTCAGAGTAATTAGTAAATATAAATAAATACAATTTATAAAAATCAGCAATATATGGATATTTTTTAATGTATTCTTCTAATAAAGATATAGCTTCTTGTACTTCCCCATTATAAATTAAAAGTTCAATATATCTTTTTATTAGATTAATAGAGAATATATTTTTTTCAAATATAGCTTCTTTTATTTTTTCTAAATTATTGTAATATTTTTTTAAAATAAATAAAGGATGATTAAATTCTTTTTTTACTTCTATCTTGCCTATTAAAAATTCATATAGTTGTGGAAATTCTGAACTTTTATCTATCCAAATTAGCTCACCTCTTCCTTTAGTAATTTTTTTATTAATAAATTTTTGATAAAACTCAATTCTTTTATAAGAGTTTAATTTTTCAATTCTGGAATTTTTTACATAATTATAAAATTTTTTAAGAAATACTTCTATTTGCTGAGGATTATTTATAAAAAATTCAATTTTTTCTTTTAATTCGTGTTTATTATTGTATAGAATACAATTTTCCTTAATTAAAGAATAAGGCCCAAAATTAGAGCAAATAGGTAATACACTATTAGCTACATATTCTAAATATTTTATATCACTTCGTGTATAATTAAAGTTATCTTTTTTGATTGTGCATATTCCTATATGAAGTTTTTTCAAAAAATTATAATAAGAATCAAGACTTCCAAATTCTTCCCATATGAATTTTTTTTCAGGAAGTTTTGAGGAGAATATCTCTTTAATTTTTCTATCACTTTTTATAGCTAAATAAACATTTTCATATTTATTTACTAGCTCTATTAATATATCAGAAATTTCTTTTATGTCCTCATAATGTCCCGAAGATCCACCCCAGCCTATATATATTTTTTCAGATTTTTTTATTTTTAAAGGAGATATACTTTCAATATTATTAGGAAATATAGCAATATTTTTATTCTTGATATTTAATTTTTCTATAAGTAGAGGAGTAGTAAGAGTTATTCCATCAGCATATGATATAATTTGATACATTAATGCTTGATTATTTTTATCTGAGTAGAATTCATACATCGGATTTGATGGTTGAAAGCTTAAAAAATTATCATTTATTTCATATATAACTTTAATACCTTTTTCCTTCACAAATTCTATTATAGGTAGAATATCATTATCACACACAAAATTTATAATAAAAAGATCTGTATCTTTCACAATTTCTAATTTATTTTCATATAGATTTATGATATTATACCATTTAATATTATATTGTTGAGTAATTTCTTTGGCAGGTAAGTGAATTCTATAATAGAAATCAGCAGATGTAGAAGGTTGATTATTGTATATCTGAACTATTTTTACATTATTATCCATTTTGAAGCAGCTTCTTAACCAACTCTTTATATTCGTTATATATTACATACTTTTTATTAATGCCTAATTTTTCTATTTGCTTTATATAATTTAAAGCTTTTTGTTTATTTCCTCGTTGATAGTATATAGATGCTAGACGATACAAGATAAATATTTTTCTATTTTTAGTGATGTTATAGCTACGTTTTTTATAAATATTTAGGACCTTATTATATAAATTTTCAGCAAATTCTAATTTACCATTTGCAAAGTAAGCTTCTGCAGTTGGTAATATAAAAATAGAAGAATTAGAATATTCTTTATATTTTCTTCTTGCTATTTTTAATGCCTCATCTTTTCTGTTTTCATCTAATAATATATTTATAAGGTATAAAGCTGACAAGTCATTAATAAATTCTCCTTTTCTATAGCTAATATACATCTCTTCAATCCCTTTATCAGAGTCGTTATACATAGCACTTGGAATATACCAAACGTTTTTAGCTAGTTTACTAGCAGAGTAATCAAATAACCCTATCCCAAAATAAGCATCATATAAATCACTTTTTATTTTTAAAGATTTTTTTAAAATATTAACTCCACTATTTCCATATCTATAAGCAGATAAAAGATTATTATTTTTTAAATAGGTTATTCCTATAAATCCTTTAGCTCCTCCTATAACAAATAGTAAATAAGGATCATTTTTATTTTTAGAATATTGTTTTTCACCAACTTTTATAGCATCTTTAGATAATTCTATAATTTTATTATCCCAAAGATTTACATTATATTCTATAGCTTTTAAATAATAGACAATTGCTACCATCAAATAGCCAACAGGATTTTCAGGATATTTTTGTATAAGTTTTTTAAATTCATTTTCAGCTATTTTATAATTACCATGAAATAAAATTTTTAAATTTCTTTTTATATCAGGTAATAACTCATAAAATTGACTTTCTGTAGAGGAGTATGATATAAAAAAAGATAATAAAATTATAAAGATACTATAAATTATTATCTTTTTCATAATCCCCAAAAAATTATTAGTCTAAGTTAAATTCTTTCTTTAAAATATTTGCAATTCTAGGAGAAATATTTTCTAAAAATTCAATAATTTCATTTTTTGTATATATAATAATCTTTACCTTTTCTTCCTTTAATATATCAGGATTTTTATGGGATTCAAAGTTTTCCTGAGCTTCCTTTATCATTTTAAATGTTTTTTCATGCATTGATATAAGAAACTTTTGAGATTCTTTAATAACTTTGTCTTTATCTTCTATTTCATCTATGTATTCATTAAGCAATTCTATAACTCTTTTAGAGAAAATTTTTATATGTTTATTTAAATGATAATCATCTAAATCTTCAAGTTGAACTTCTTGAATTAAATTATTTATTGCTTTTTTTATATCATGTTCCGTATTCATACGTTTCTTCCTTGTTTTCTATTATTATATAAAAAAAATATAATTTATTCAATAATTATTTTAAATCTATTTTTATCTACCCTATCGGCTTTTACAGCTTTTAGATATAATATATATATTCCTTTTCCCAATATTTTGTTTATAGATAAATCACTATTTTTAATCTCTAAGCTATTTTGTCCTAATTTTAAAGAATTTTTGTATAATTTTTTATCGAATATTTTTTTTCCTTTACTATTATATAGATATATATCAACATGATCGGGTATTTCAGTTAGAGAGAAAAATACTTTAATAGG
>JAMORN010000133.1 GCA_027063545.1 bacterium
CCAACACCTTTTCTATTATAGATAATGAGTCTAATAATACCTATAATAATTTTACAATAGTTTATATGTACCCTGTAAGCTTTATAAAACAACTATATTATTTATTACTAAGAGAATTTAAAATTACTTTCAGAAATAAGGGGATTTTAATTTTTTGGATGCTACAGGGTATTATTATGTCTGTATTAATTGGGATTTTATATTATAATGTGGACGAATACTTTACTTTTTCTTTAGTTGTAACAATTGCATTATTTTGGATAGGGGCTAATAATGCTTTAAGAAGTATTGTAAAAGAAAACAATTTATATATAAGAGAACGGCATATAAATCTTAGTTTATTATCTTATTTATTTTCTAAAACCATTGTTTATACTATTTATACTATAATTGAAATATTGATCTTTATGGTAATACTCTTTTTATTTATCGAGTTGTCTCATATAAGTACACTAATTTTATATTCCATTTTAATAGGAACTACAGGAGTATTTTTAGGACTTTTAATATCTTCTATTTTTAAAAAAGAAGAGAATACACTTATTGCATTACCTTTAGTCCTTATTCCTCAAATAATATTTTCAGGAGGGTTAATAGAGACAGATAAAATGAATGAAATATCCCAGATTATTTCTAAAATTATACCTTTAAACTATTTTTTTTATTACTTTAAAGAGTTATTAATATGGGATAATGCAAATATAAAAGGTTTTATTTATATAAATTTAGTATTCATAGTTATATTTTTTATATTTATGATATTAAGCCAATGGAGAAAGGATAAATGGAGTATTTAAATAAATTATCTCCAGAGTTTAAAAAATTTTTAGAGTCTAAGTATGAGATAATTGAAGAAGTCGGCTCTGGAGGGATGGGTTTTGTTATTAAAGTAAGAAATAAAAAGCTAGATAGATTAGAAGCAATTAAAATTCTTTATCCAACTGTTTTATTAAATGAACATTTAACTCGTTTTGAACAAGAAGCTTATATAATAGCTCAGCTTGACCATCCTAATATTGTTACAATATATTCTTATGATAATTTTGATGAATTAAGATATATTGTAATGCAATACTTACCAGGTGGAAGTTTAGATAATTTATTAAAAGAGAAAGGAAGATTATCTGAAGAAGAAGCAATAAAAATTACAATAGATATACTTTCAGGTTTAGATTATGCCCATTCAAAAAATATAATACATAGGGATATAAAACCCTCAAATATTCTTTTTGATTCTTTAAATAGAGCAGTTATTACAGATTTTGGTATAGCAAAGATAATAAATGATGATTCTAGATTAACTAAAACAGGAGAGTTTGTCGGAACTCCAGAGTTTGTTTCGCCAGAACAGGCTCAAGGAGAGAAAGGGGATCAACAAAGTGATTTATATTCTGTAGGAATTTTGTTGTATTATATGGTGACTGGTAGATTACCATTTTATGGTGATAATCCAATGAGTATATTACATAAACATATATATGAAGAACCTAAACCTCCTTCAGAGATTGTACCTGTTAGTATAGAACTTGAGAATATTATATTTAAGGCTTTAGAGAAGGATAAAAAAAATAGATATTTATCAGCCCAAGAATTTATAAATGATTTACGTATGATTGAAAATATGACTAAAGTATCAAACACTATTACTTCAAATGCTATATATATATCAGATTATAAAGAAAAATCATACTGGAATCGTGTTTTTTTTCTTTTATTTATTTTTTTTATTGTTCTTTTGATTTTTTTTGGATATAAATATTATGTGAATAGCTATAAAGGAGAGCATAAAATAAAAGAGGTAATTATAACAGCTTCAAGTTATGATATTGAAAAAAATGGAGTTTCATATTCTCCTAGTAATGTATATGATGGCAAAAGAGAAACTGCATGGGCAGAGGGAGTTGAAGGAGATGGAATTGGCGAATATTTAATTTTTAAGTTTAAATACCCTGTATATGTGACAAAAATAGGAGTAATTCCAGGATATGATAAAAAAATGGATGATAAGTTTGGAGATAGATGGTATAAGAATCCAAGAATAAAAAAAGCAAAGTTAGTTTTTTCAGATGGATCATTTATGATATTAAATTTAAGAGATTCAAGGGAAATGCAGTATTTTAAAATTAATAAAACGACCAAGTATATTAAATTTATAATATTAGATGTTTATAAATCACAAAAATGGCATGATACATCTATTTCAGAAATTGAGATATGGGGGATAAAAGCGCAATGAATGAGAAAAAGTTTTATATAGCATTTGATATTGATGGAACAATTTTTTCTTCTGAGGATATTTTACTAGAAGCATATAAAAGAGGAATAGAGGAGTTTAATATATTAAAAGGGTATAAATTATCTCCACCTACAAATGAAATGTTATTTTCTTTAGTAGGAAGACCTTATAGAGAAATTTTTAAAACATTATATCCTCAACTTAAAGAGGAAGATTTAGAAGATTTTGGTTTTTATATAAGAAAGTATTTAAATTCTTTAGTAAGAGAGGGTAAGGGACTATGGTATGATGGAATATGTGAGACTATAAAAGAGTTAAAAAATAGAGGCAATTTAATATTGGTAGCTTCAAATGGTAATGAGACTTATATAAAAAGTGTTTTAGAAACAAAGGATATATTGGATTTTTTCGAACCAATAATAACATTAGATTTTAATAGAATAAATACAAAAGGTGATATTCTTTTAGAATATATTAATAAATATGATATTGATCCTAAAAGATTAATAATGGTAGGAGATAGAAAATCTGATATAGACGCAGCTAAAACAGCAGGATGTTGGTTTGTTGGAACATTATATGGGCATGGAGAAATAGAAGAGATAAGCCAAGCAGATTTTTTAATAAATTCTCCAAGAGAGTTATTAGATATTATAGATGATATACTACATTATGAAAAAGTATAATTTACGTTTTATAGGCTCTAATATTGAAAAATATTGCATTGATTATTTAAAAAATATAGGTTATGAGATAATAACACAAAATTATAGATCTAAAGTAGGAGAGATAGATATAATTGCAAAAGATAAAGATCAATATGTATTTATAGAAGTTAAATATATAGCAGATAATAAATATTATAATATTAGAAAAAAAATCTCAAATAACAAAATTTATAGAATATATAAAACAGCTTTAGTATTTTTAAAAGAACATAAAATAGATATAGACAAAGTTAAACTGAGAATAGATGCTATATTTGTTGATAAAAATTTTAATATAAATTATATAAAAAATATCTTTCAGGAGTCAAACTAGAAAAAAATAGGTAAAATTATGATAGATCCAATATCAGAATTCCATGAAGGAAAGGTAATTTCAAAACAATTTCAGCTTGTATCTATAGATGAGAGAATTGCTTCAACAGGTAGTAAGTACTATATTTTTCATTTAAAAGATGATACTGGAAAAATCTCAGGTTTTTATTTTCAATCTATAGATAAAGAGGTTTTTGAAAAATTAAAAAATGTAAATATTGTATTTATTGAGGGTATTGTTGAAAAAGATAAGAATTCGGAATTAGTAATAAAGATTACCCATTTTAAAGGGATAGATAAAAAAGAAGATATAAGGAAAGAAGATATTTTTAAAAGAGAAGATAATATTGAAGTTTATTGGAAAGAATTGGAAAAGTTAATAGATTTAGTTGATGATGGAGAAATAAAAAAGCTTTTAACAATAATTTTTTCCCATGAAAAAATTAGAGAGCGATATAGTGAATATCCTGCTGCGAAAAGTGTTCATCATATTAAATTAGGGGGACTTTTAAGACACACAATAGAGGTTGCTAAAATTGCCTATAATATCTATAAAGTTTTTCCTGACAAATTAGATAAAAGTTTATTAATTGCAGGAGCTTTACTTCATGATTTGGGAAAAATAGAGGAATATGAGGTTTATTATGATAGAGAAATTACCGATAGAGGACGTTTTTTAGGTCATATAATAATGGGTGTTATGAGGGTAAGGGATGTTATAAAAAAAATAGGCGATTTTTCTCCCAAAAAGGCAGTTTTATTGGAGCATATAATATTAAGTCATCATGGAAGATTAGAGTACAATTCCCCTGTTGTACCTTTAATTCCAGAGGCTTTTATTATTCATTATGCTGATGAGATATCGACAAAATTAGATATTTTTGATATCCAAAAGGAAAAAAATAATAAGGAAGAAAATTGGTCAAATTATGTAAGAAGTATAGAAAGAAAGTTATATATAGGTGACTATAATGATTTAAAATAAATTGGAGAATTGTATAAAAAAGAGAGGTTAATAAATGGATAATAAAGAAAATTTTAAAGCAAATATAGTTTCAAAAAAGATTGTAGAAAGATTAACTATATATAAAAGAGAAATTGAAAAATTAATAAAAGAAGGTAAAGAGACAATATTCTCTTACGAATTAGAAAAAATAACAGGTATACCTGCTACAACAATAAGAAAGGATTTTTCAATACTTGGAGTAAAATTAGGACATGTAAAATATGGATATAATTTAATCTATTTAAAAAGAGTATTTGATGAAATTTTAGGAGTAAAAAAGCCGTGGAATATAGCAATTGTTGGTATAGGGAATTTAGGAAGGGCTTTAATGGGTTATACTGGATTTGAAAAAAGAAATTTTAATGTTATTTGTGGATTTGATATAGATGAAAAGGTGGTTGGTACTAAATATAATAATAAACCAATCTTTCATCTTAATGAAGCCCCTCAAATTTTAAAAGAGTATGATATACATATAATAGTTTTAACTGTACCATCAGAGGTTACTGAAAGTGTTTTTAAGTATTTTTATGATTTAGGTATTAGAGCCTTTTTAAATTTAACACCTGTTATAATAAATTGCTCTTCATGTGTTTATGTGGAGAATGTAGATTTAACTTCTCCTTTAGAGAAGTTAACATATTATGTTGATAAAAATATTTGTAATTCATAGCAAATTATATAAAAGGAGAAAATAGTGCTTGATTTTGTAGAGTTTGAAATAGAAGAAGGAAGGTTTTATATAAAAACTCTAAGTTTAGAAAAGTTATCTACCAGTGAAGTTGACTTATTTACAGAATCTATCATTGTATATTGGAAAAAAAATGAGGATAAATATACTCATATTGTAGAAAAGTTCCCTATAATTTCGATAAAAGATTTGAAAAATCTTACATTATTTGGAGTATTATTTTTGAGATTTGTTCTATACAAATTAAAAGAAAGTAAAATAAGTGTTCAAATCGAAATAGAAGATAAAAGTTGTTATAGTAAATTAGAAAATTTAATATTGGACCCTTATTATGATAATGTTATTATTAATGATTAATGAAGTAAAATTTAAAATTAATGTAGACGTATTATGAAGGAAATTGTTTTTCTGTTTTTTCTAAAGGATAAAAGTTTAGAAGCAATATTAAGAAAATTTGGTGTAAATATTATCTCTGTTTTAAATAGTAAATTTAAACTTAATTTTTTATATAGTTTAGATGAGTTTTTTAATCTAGAAATCACAGGTGATGAGTTTTTCTTTTTAATAGAAGATGAATTTTTTGAAGAGAATAGACATTTTTTTTATCATTATAAAAAAATTTTTAACTATTGTTTTATTGTATTTCTTTCCTATTTTAGATATCAAGAATATAAAGATTTAGGCATATTCAATTATTTAATAATAAAAGATACAGAGTCAATATTACTCCAGCAGTTATATACTGTATATAGATTGGAACAGGCAAGAATGAAGATTACATCTTTAAATATAGAATACAAAGAATTTTTTAATAATAGTTTAGAGGCTTATAAAAGAGCAATTAAATATGAATTAAGTAATATCCCTAATTATTTACATGTGGATTTTCATATAATTCATGGTAAAAATTTTCCCAACTGGCTATTTCATATAAAAGAAGATAAAAAAGAAAAAAGAACTCTTATCGTTTATATAGAAAAATTAGGAGATATGACAGTTGATAGTATAAGGGAATTATTTTTTATATATGGACGAGTAAGAGAAAGAGGTATAGATAAAGTAAAAGAGTTTGTTCAAGGTATATCAAAAGATGAAGAATTTGGATTTATTTTAATTGAGGTGAATAATTTATTGAAATATAATATATCATACTACAATATATCTAAAGATAGAGTGTTTAGATATAATGATACTAAAGGGAACTATAAATATTTCCTTATAGATAATTTTATTGGTAATAATTTTCAAATGTTAAAGTATAGAAAGAAGATTTTTTTAGAAAAGAACATAGAAAAGGTTATTTTTAGTAAGACAGAAAGGGTTATAAATAATGATACTCTTTTCTCATTAGTTATTAAAATAACAAAAAAAGAAAAGGTATTCCATTCTACTATTAATTATAATGTGTATAATAGATTTTATTTATCAAAATTATACAGAATTATAGAAGTAAAAGATATAGAGGAAGTTATGAAAGATTTAGATAATATTGATATAAAGAATAAATTTTCCCAAAAAAAATATAATAATTTAAAAATAGTACTTATGGAAGTTTTGAAAAATAGTATTTATCATGGTTTTGAATTTAATCCTAATTTAATGGTTTATTTATTATTATTAATAAGAAAAAATAAAGTAATTTTTATACTCGAAGATATTTCATTGAGAAAATTTAAATTTGCAAAAAAGAAAAAAGAGTTATTCTCCCTTGGCGGTAGAGGACTTTTTTTAATAGAAAAATTAAGTGATAAAATAGATGAATATAAAAATGTATATTTAAAGATAGAGTTTAATTTTGATAAAAAAAAATAGATAAGGAGAGAAGAAAATGTTAATGAAGATTTTGAGAAAAATTTTTGGATCAAGAAATGAGAGAATAATAAAAAAATTGAGAAAAGATGTAGAAGTAATAAATTCTCTGGAAGAGGAAATATCAAAATTAACTGATAAACAATTAAGGGATAAAACTAATGAATTTAGAAGAAGATTGGCAAAAGGAGAGAAGTTAGATGATATAATGCATGAAGCTTTTGCAGTGGTTAGAGAAGCTGCTAAAAGAACCTTAGGGATGCGTCATTTTGATGTCCAAGTAATTGGGGCTATTGTTCTTCATCAAGGTAAAATTGCTGAAATGAAGACAGGAGAGGGAAAAACTTTAGTTGCTACAATGCCTGCTTATTTAAATGCATTAGCTTTGAGTGATAAATGGGTAGAAAGAGCAAGAAAAGAGTTTGGGAAGGATCCAGAAAATTGGATATTTGAACCTTTTGATGATAGAACACCTGTTGGGAAAGGAGTACATGTAGTAACAGTAAATGATTATCTAGCAAAAAGAGATGCCGAGTGGATGGGACCTGTTTATGAGTTTCTTGGTTTAAAGGTGAGTTATATTTTAACTACATCTTCGCATAAGGAGAGAGTAGA
>JAMORN010000134.1 GCA_027063545.1 bacterium
TAGGTGAGAATGGAAAGTATCTTTCTGGAGGTGAAAGACAAAGGGTTGTTCTTGCTAGAACAATAATTCCAGATAAAGATTTTATCATATTTGATGAGCCAACATCAGCTTTAGATACAAAAACAGAAGATAAAGTAATAGATTATTTATTCAATGAAAAAAAGGATAAAACAATAATTATTGTAACCCATAAATTTAAACTTATAAAATATACAAATAAAGTATTAATGATAGAAAATGGTAAAGTTAAGTATTGGGGTGATACAGAAAAGTTTATAGAACAAAACAAAACAGAGCTTGGGATATGATTGATTATAGAAAAGAATTGAATTCTCAGCAGTATGAGGCAGTTACAACTATATGGGGCCCTATTTTTGTATTTGCTGGTGCAGGAAGTGGTAAAACAAAGGTTTTAACTTATAGGATTGCTTATCTAATAGAAAAAGGTTATGCTTCTCCTTCTGAGATTTTAGGTATTACTTTTACCAATAAAGCAGCAAAAGAGATGAAGGAAAGAGTAGGAAGGTTAGTTGGGAATAAAGCTTCTGATATATTTTTATCTACATTTCATTCTTTTTGTTTGAAAGTATTAAGGGAGGATATAGAAAAAACAGGAATTTATCATAATAATTTCGTTATATATGATGAAACTGATCAATTATCTTTAATAACAAAAATAATAAAAGAAAACTATGCTGACACGGGTTATTCACCTAGGGAAATGAAAAGGCTTATTTCTCATATAAAATCTAATATAGATAGAAAAGAAAAAGATTCAGATGATTTAGTTTATAGAATATATAGAGCTTACCAAAAATCATTGATTAGTTATAATGCTTTAGATTTTGATGACTTATTATTAATAACCTATAGACTATTTAAAGAAAATGAAGAAATAAGAAAAAAATGGGCTTCAAAATTTAAGTTTATTATGATAGATGAGTTTCAAGACACATCGCTTTTGCAATTTAATTTAATTTATGAGATAGCAAAAGATCATGAAAATATTATGGTAGTTGGTGATGATGATCAAACAATATACTCATGGCGGGGAGCAAATATTGATAATATATTTAATTTTGAAAAAATATTTAAAAAAGCAAAAATTATAAAATTGGAAAGAAACTATAGATCAACACAAGAGATTTTAAATGTAGCAAATAGTGTTATAGAAAAAAATATAAAGAGAACTCCTAAAAAATTATGGAATGATCAAAAAGGCGAAAAGGTTGAGATAAGAATATATCAGACAGAAGAAGAAGAGGCAGAGGATATAATAAGTGAGATTTTTAAGCAGGTTGTTATAAAGAAAAATTTTAAATTTTCAGATATAGCAATATTATATAGGGCAAATCATAATTCTAGAATCTTTGAAGAGTACGCCCGTTTAAAACAAATTCCATATAAAGTTGTTGGTGGTAAAGATTTCTATTCAAGAAAAGAAATTGTTTATGCTTTGTCTTATTTAAAAGTATTAGTAAATCCTTTAGATACCTTATCATTAATAAGAGTATTAGAGTATCCTCCTAAAGGTATAGGAGAGGTAACTATAAATAGGATAAATGAATATATAAAAGAGAAAAAGATTAGTTTTTTTGAGGGGTTAAATCAGATTGATTTTATAAATAATATTCCAGATAGGGCAAAAAGGGCTATAAAAGAACTTTTGGACCTATTTAATATTGCAAAAGAATATTTTGATAGACTTGAAAGTTGGCAAGATGCTTTAGATAGATATATGAGTCTTGCAGGTGTTTATGATTATATTAAAGTTTCAGAGAAAGAGAAGTCAAAGGCAGAAAAGAGGATTTTAAACATAAAAGAATTGGGGAGAAGTTTAGACTTATTTAAAAGTAGAAGTAAGAATAAGAGTTTAAAAGGATTTTTAGATATGATTTCTCTTATCTCTGATTCAGATATTTCAAAGGGTAAAAAAGAAGGAATAACTTTAATGACAGTTCATGCTTCAAAAGGACTTGAATTTCCATTTGTAATACTTCCTTTAATGGTTGATGGGAATTTTCCAAGTAGAAAGAGTATAGAAGAAGATGAGAAAGCAATAGAAGAGGAGAGAAGATTATTTTACGTGGCAATAACAAGAGCAAAAAGGAAGCTTCTTATTACAGCCTTTTTAAATAAAATGATAAGAGGGAATTTTATTCCTCAGGAGATTTCGCCTTTTATTGAGGAAGCAAAAAAAAGCAATGCTGTAGAAATAAAATTTTTGGGAGAGTTTAAGAATAATAGATATAATAAGTTTGATAGAGAATTAAAAAGTAAGATTAAGGATATTTTATCATCACTGGGAGATTAGTAGGAGAAAATGAATAGTTCATATTTAATTTTGATTTAAAAAAGATAATATAAATTAGGTTTTCCCTTTGTAAAACTCCATAAATTTTTTTATATTTTTCTACAATAAAAATTAAAAATCCCACAAAAACGGAAGGGAGGTGAGTTTAAGTGGGAGAGATAGGAATTATTGTTAGAGAAGGTGAAGACTTTGAAAAGGCTTTTAAAAGATTTAAAAGGGTATTTGAAAGAGCAGGAGTAATTAGACAACTTAAAAGACACATGTATTATGAAAAGCCTTCAGAAATCAAAAAGAAAAAAATGAATGCATTAAAAAGAGAGTTAGAACAACTAAGAAAAAGAAACAAAAAGAAATAATATTAAAATACCCTGCCAATTTATGGCAGGGTTTTGATTTATTATGAGTTCCCAAAATTTCAAAGAATCTTCGAATTACGAAGAACTTATTAATATTTTAAAATTTCAAGATAATGGATTAATCCCGGTTATTGTTGTAGATTATAAAACAAAAGATATATTAATGTTTGCATATATGAATAAAGACGCCCTTTATAATACATTAAAAACAGGTAAAATGACCTATTATTCTAGAAGTAGAAAAAAACTTTGGATAAAAGGTGAAACAAGTGGTAATTATCAATTAGTAAAAAGAGTTTTAGTAGATTGTGATGGCGATGTTCTTTTATTTTATGTTGAACAGAAAGGTGTAGCTTGTCATACAGGACATTATAGTTGTTTTTATAGAGAATATGATCCTAATAGTAAAGAAATAAAAGAAATTTCTCCTGTAATAATTGATCCTAAAGAACTTTATAAAAATTCCTAAATAAATTTATGGATTTATCAAAAATCAATTTTAATATTATAGGCATAGACGAGGCTGGACGGGGATGTATTGCTGGAAGTTTATTTGTCACTGCTGTTTATATAGAAAAGGAGTTTATAGAAAAATTTAAATATTTAGATAAAATAAAAGATTCTAAAAAACTTACAGAAAAAGAACGTTTTTTTTTATATAAAGAAATTGAAAAAACTTCAGGAATATATTATAAAATAAAAAAAATTACTCCTCAGGAAATAGATCAATCAAATATTTTAAGAGTTACTTTAGAAGCTATGAAAGAAGTTGCTTTATCATTACTCAACACTATTTATAAGAAAAATAAGTCAAAAGAGAATTTTTTAATATATGTAGATGGTAATAAAGCTTTCAATCTTAAAAATTATATAGTTAAACCTATTATAAAAGGTGATAGTAAAATTCTACAAATTAGTTTAGCTTCTATTATATCAAAAGTGAATAAAGATAAGGAATCTATAGAGTTACATAAATTATATCCTAATTATAATTTTAAAAAACATAAAGGATATGCCACAAAAGAACATTTATCTCTAATACAAAAAAACGGAATAATAAAAGGAATATATAGAGAGACTTATTTTCCTGTAAAAGAACTTAATTTTTCCAAGAAATATTTTTATTTCAAAGAAAAGATTTTGAACGGAGAAAACCAAGAATCCATTCTATTTGAAATAAATTTTTCTGAACTTTCTATAGATGAAAAACAAGCTCTAAATACACTTATTAAAAAAAAGTTTTCATAGTTTTTTCTTTTATAGAAAAATTTCAATTTTAATTTTTTTCAAAAATAAAGTGGAAAAATTTTTAAAAAAACTTAATTATGTATTTATAACGATGTAGCTGGAGATCATCAAGAATGGCAAACTTTAATTTATGATAATAGTATATAATATATTATTTTCTACCTCTTTTGAAGAAGATAATTTGGATAGTTTTATTGTAATAGATCAAGATGGAGATGGTTATTCATGGACCATTGTAACAGATGATGCTCATACTGGTTAAGCTTCTGCCTACGTTGAATGGGATGATAATGCTCCTAATAATGATTGGTTAATTACACCTATAATTGATATTTCAGCAGGTGTTGATTCTTTAATTTTTTGGATTAAACCTTTTTCTTTTTATGAAGAAAAATTAGAAATTTTGGCTGTATCATTAACTAATAGTTTAGATTTAGATACATCCAATCCTGTTTCTATTACAACAATTACAAATGAGTCTCCTGATCAATGGAAAAGATATTCCATTTATATAGGAAATATTTTAAATTCTAACTTAAATCGTATAGCATTTAGATATATTTCAAATGATCAAATGTATATCTATTTAGATGATATTCAAATAACAAAATCAACAGCTATAATAGGTAGATATTAAAACAATTTTGCCATTTTCAAGGAGCCTTATAGAGGCTCCTTTTTTTGGCATTTATATTGCATCTCTATAAAAAAAGCAGAAAAAAATAGAGGTGCATAATGCAGAAGTTATCAAATACTACTCATATTAATTCAGTAGAGTATAAAGAATTAGAGAAATACAAAAAAATAAAGAAAATAGGTGATGATTTTGAAACTTTTTTTATTTCTTTTCTTTTAAATAATATATCTAAAAATATAGGAAGCTCTGGTTATTTACCATTAACTACAGAAGGGAAAATATATAGATCTTGGTTCTATGATGCTATAGCAAAAGAAATAGCAAAAAGTTATGATTTTCATATAAGTGAAAATATTCAAAAAGAGTTATCAGAAATAGAAAAATTAGATTATAATAAACTTAGAGAACTTGAAAGGAAAAAATTTCTTGATATAGAAATTATTCCAAGAAAAAATTTCTCTATTAATGAAAATGTTCTTTATTCTCATATAGAAAATGTAATAGAAAGAGTTTCAAAAAAGTATGGAATAAGAAAATCTTTAATAAAGGCAATAATAAAAGTAGAATCAAATTTTAATCCTTATGCAATTTCTTCTAAAGGTGCAAAAGGACTAATGCAGCTTATGGATTCAACCGCTAAAGATTTAGGTGTAAAAAATGTTTGGTCTATAGTCGATAATATAGAAGGAGGAGTAAAATATTTAAGATCTTTAATAGATAGATTTGGTGATGAAAAATTAGCTTTGGCTGCATATAATGCTGGTCCAGGAAATGTAATAAAATATGGAAATAGAATTCCTCCATTTAGGGAGACACAAAATTATGTAAATAAAGTTTTGTATTGGGATAAATATTATAAGGAGAAGGAAAATGAAACAAGAGAATTTGCAGGAGATTAATAAGTTATTCAAAAAATTACAAGAGCTTAAAGAATTATATCAAGAATTTTTAGAAGTTCTCCTAAAAGAAAGAGAAATGATATTAAATAATAAATTGGATAATTATATAGAGCTTTTAAATACCAAAAACTTTTTAGCAGAAAAAATAGATGTTCTAAATAAACAATTAGATGAAATTTTCGAATCTGTAAGAAATATTCTTTCTTTAAATGAAATTAAAATCCCTAATATAATAGAAAAATTACCAGAAGAAGAAAAGGAAAAATTAAGAGTTTTAAGTAAAAACTTAAAAGTTATTTTAGAAAAAGTGTTAGA
Organism: bacterium; assembly: GCA_027063545.1. GTDB lineage: Bacteria > JAMORN01 > JAMORN01 > JAMORN01 > JAMORN01 > JAMORN01. The sequence continues at coordinate 5,770 of JAMORN010000134.1, forward strand.
GGAAAATAAAATAAATATGGAGATAATAGAAAATAGAATAAAATTTTCAAATCAATTATTAAAGATTATAGAAAGTTCAAGTAGCAAAAATCTTTATTCTAATAATGGAGAAAAGAAAACTATAAAAGAAAAAGAGAAAAAGATAATAGACAGGAGGGTATAAGATGGGCTCAAATATATTTGGAATATTATATACAGGAATTTCAGGAATTATGGCAAGCCAAATAGCTATGGATGTAACAGGGGATAATATTGCTAATGCTAATACAGATGGATATTCAAGAAAAAGATTGGAACAAGCAGCTGTATATAGAAGAGACCCTCAATTTGGTGCTATTGGTTATGGAGCTCATCCTGTAAAGATACAGAGATTAAGAGATTTTCTTTTAGATCAACATATAACATTGTTGACATCTGATTTAGGTTATTATAAACAATTAGATGAAGGAACAAGTAGAGTAGAAGATATATTGGTAGAACCAGATGATACTGCTTTAAATAAATTTATTAATGATTTTTGGAATTCTTGGCAAGATTTAGCTAATAATCCTGATGATATGGCATCAAGAGCAGTAGTATTAAGAACGGCCAAATCGTTAATTAATAAATTTAAAACAATTGTAGGAAAACTCAGAGATCTTCAAGATGCTTTTAATGAAGAAATGGAATATACCATAAAACAAATCAATGAATATATCGGAGAAATATATAAACTTAATCGAGAAGTTGTTGCTATAGAAACAAATGGGCAAGTAGCAAATGATGCAAGAGATAGAAGAGATTTTTTAATAAAAAAGTTGGCAGAGCTTGTTGATATCACCTATTACGAAGATGATAAAGGAGCATATAATGTTTTTATAGATGGAAATCTTGTGGTGTCAGCAACAGAAAAGATAGAAATAGCGCCAACATATGAGTATAAAAAAAGATATGATAATACAACCCAAAAGATAATAAAAGTACAATTATCAACAACAAAAAAGGAACTAGATATAAGAGGAGGTAAATTAAGGGCATATATGGAGTTAAGAGATAATATTATAAATAAGAAATTGGAACAACTAGATAATTTAGCCTATAATATAAAGGAAAGGGTAAATGAACTTCATGAGAGTGGATATACACTTGATGGTTTGACAGGAATTCCATTTTTTGATCCTAAAAGTAAGGGTGCTATGGATTTGGAAATTTATCCAACTGTAGATCAAAATTTAAGAAATATAGCAGCGGCAACAGGTGGTTCCTCACTTCATGGAACAGATACTATTACAGTTCCTAATCCACCATATGGAGTTCCTTTAGAATTTGATACAACTCCTAGAGATAATCTAGTATATGATTCTGTAGTTTTAACTAATAGCTCTAATGGATATGTGTATAAAGAAGGTATAGATTATGTTGTAAACTATCAAGAAGGTACAATTGTTTTGCTTGCAGATTCTTTAATACCTCCGGGAGCAGTTTTGAATGTAGAATATGATTATAGAGTAGCGGATTTTAAAGGAGAAGGTGATGGATCAAATGCTTTAGCAATAGCAGGTTTAAGAGAAAAGAACACAATGGATGCTAATGTTTTTGGAGAATATACAAAAACATTTAATGAATTTTATGGTTCAATA
>JAMORN010000135.1 GCA_027063545.1 bacterium
TGCTCCTGCAACAATTCCTTCATCAATTGCCTTTACTAAATCTTCTTCATTAACTATCCCACCTCTTGCACAATTAATTATATATACACCTTTTTTACATTTTTTTAAAACATCATAATTAATTAAATTTCTTGTTTGATCATTTAAAGGGGTATGTACAGTTATATAATCTGCTTTAGGCCATATTTCATCTAATGATAAAAGTTCTATCTCTAAACTTTGAGCTAACTCTTGAGAGATATATGGATCATAACCTATTATCTTCATTCCAAAAGCTTTAGCTCTTTGTGCTACCACTTTCCCTACATTTCCAAGACCAATAACTGCTAAAGTTTTTCCATACAATTCCCTACCTGCATATTTCTTTCTATCCCATCTACCTTCTATTAAAGACATATGAGCTTGTGGAATATTTCTAGAAACAGCCATAATCATTGCCATTGTATGTTCAGCTGTAGAAATTGTATTACCTCCTGGAGTATTCATTACAATAATACCCTTTAAAGTAGCAGCTTGTATATCTATGTTATCAACACCTGCGCCTGCCCTTCCTATAACCTTTAATTTTTCAGCTCTTTCAATTACTTCTTTAGTTACTTTTGTTCTACTTCTTACAACCAAACCATCATAATTTTTTATTACTTCTAAAAGCTCTTCAGGTGTTATCTCTGGATTATAATCTACTTCTATTCCTGCTTTTTCAAATATCTCTATCGCAGTCTTATCTACTTTATCTGAAATTAATACCTTAATCATTTTTAGCCTCCTATTTTAATAAAATTAATTATCTACAGTTAAAACTTCTAAAGCTGCCTTTGTTGCTTCACCTAATTTATTACCAAAACCAAGGTTATACATAACAGCTTCTAAAGCTGCAACTACAGAGATGATATCTACATCATCAATATATCCCAAATGAGAAATTCTTATAATTTTTCCTTTAAGATGCTCTTGCCCACCTGTTATTCTTATACCAAAATCATCCATCATCTTATTTATAACATTAGAAGCACCTATTTCTTCTGGTATATTTATAGCCGTTACTACATTAGATGGACTCTTAGAGAATAATTCTAATCCTATAGCCTTAACTGCAGCTCTTGTTGCATCTCCATGTTTCTGATGCTTTTTCCATATATTTTCCATACCAATTTCCATAATTATATCTAAAGCCTTGTTTAATCCTACTATTAAAGAAACTCCTGTTGTATATGGAGTCTGCCCTTTTGCTAAAGTTTTTTTAGCTTTAACCCAATCAAAATAATAAACTGGAAGATCCTTTTTTTCTATTTTCGCCCAAGCTTTATTACTTATAGCAGCAAATGCTAGTCCTGGTGGTAACATTAATCCTTTTTGAGATCCTGTTACTACCACATCTATTCCCCAATCATCAAAATATAACTCATGGCTTCCTATACTTGTAATTCCATCTACTACTAATAAAGTATCTGTATCCTTTGTTAACTCTGCAACTGCCTTTACATCATTAACTGTTCCTGTAGATGTTTCACTATGAGTCATGAATACAACATCATAATGAGTCTTCTTTAAATAATCTGCCACTAAATTTACATCAACAGGATGTCCCCATTCTACGTGAATAACATCATGATCTATATTCCAAGCTTTACAAATCTCTGCCCATCTTTGTCCAAATTTTCCACCTTCAATAACAAGTACTTTATCGCCTGAATGAACAGTATTAACAACAGCACCTTCCATTGCACCTGTTCCACTAGAAAGAAATGTGAGAACTGGATTTTTTGTAAAAAAGAGTTTTTTGAGCTTTTCGTTTACTGCTTCAAAGATTTCAACGAACTCTGGAGCTCTGTGATGTTTTACAGGCTCAGCCATTTCGAGTAATACTTCTTCTGGAACCATTGTAGGTCCAGGTGTAAATAATCTCTTCTTTTTTAACATATCTTTTACCTCCTGTTAAAGACCTATATTGTTTTTTTTTGTTTTATGTTATACAGTATATATATAAAATAAGTTTTATTTGTCCAAAAATCAAATTTTTAAAATGAAATATTTCACAAATACTTATTCCTACTGATAACTAAAGAAATTAAAGAGAAAAAATTTTTTTCAATAGAAAATGTAATTTTTGTTTTCCTCCAAACATGGTGGGAGTTTTAGACGAATATAAAATAATTTTATCCTCTGAAATACCTAATAAATCCTCTAAATCTTTTATAATTTTTGGGACTTCAGATTTTTTCAATTTATCAGCTTTTGTTAGTATTATATAGGTATCTAACATATATTGTTGTAAATAATCTAAAAGAGCTCTATCACTTGTGTTTAAGTAATTATTTGCATCCATTAACCACCATAAAGCTATAATATTCTCAGAATTACTTAAATAAAAATCTACCAATTTTACCCAATTATCTTTTACTTTTTTAGGTACTTTAGCAAACCCATAACCTGGTAAATCTACTATATAATTATTTTTATTATATTTATAAAAATTTATACTTTGAGTCTTTCCGGGTGTTTTAGAAACCTTTGCAAGCTTGGTATTAAACAAAGAATTTATTAAAGAACTTTTTCCAACATTAGACCTTCCCAATAATGGTAATTCAAAGCCTTTTCCCTTTCTTGCTAGAAATTCTTCTAAACATTTAATATTATAACATGTACTTTCTAATATAATATTAGACATAATTATTTTACTATTGTTGAGTTATAATTCCCTCTGGAGAGTTAAGGAATACTGTTGTCTGCGTTATTACATCTTTATTATGTAATTTTCTATCGTAAAATACAATTATTACGTTAGGATACATTTTACTTTTAATTGTTATTGTCCCGGTTTCTTTTAATAATTTATCTCTTTTATCTTTCAATTCCTTTAGCTCTTTTGTTAATTTTTCTATTTTTTCTTTTACTAAATTGTATTCTTTAATTCTATTTTCTACATTAGCCTTTATCTCATTAGAAATTGTCTTTCTTATTTGTAGTCTCTTCTTTAAATTCAATAAACTTTTAGCAATATTATCCAATAATTTGTCTAATTCTTCTTTTTGTTTTTCCTTTTTTTCTATTTTTTGTTTTAATTCCACAACCTCTTCATCGTATATCTTTAAATATGTCTCTGTATAACTTTCAGAGCCAGCCTCTTCTACTATAATATCCCTTTTACTTTCAATCTCACCACCTACTATTGTCTTTACAATAGCCTTATTTTTTACCTTAATTACAGAATCATAACTATACTTTAAAATTTCTACGTCCTTTGCTTCTATTTCAACTTGACCTTGTATCATACTAACAGTAACCTTCCCCTCTAATGCTTTTATCTTCGCTTTTCCAAAAGCTCCTCCCTTAATTTCTATATTCCCCTTTAATGCAATTATATCAGCCCCATCTACATCACCCTCTATAGAAATATTACCCTCTTCACTTTCAACAGTAAATCCTGGTAAAACATTCTGTTTTATATAAACATCTCCTTTATAGTGTATATTTCCTATTTCATAGTTCAATGAAGAATTAACAAGAAAAACATCGCCTACATTTATTCCTAATTCTGATATATATACAAAACCATCTATTTTTGCACATAATTTTAAGCCATCCTCTGTTATATAAGTATTTTTTCCTGCAGGAAGAGGTACATCTTTCCCTGGAACAGCAGGAACAGGATTGCCATATATATCCTCACCCGGAGTTCCTTCTGTAGGTGGAATTTTTTCTACTAATACTTGATCTTTCTTTACTGTTATTACTGTATCTAATTCTCTATAATCTATCTTCCCATCCTCTCTTTCTTTAGGCTTTCCTATCTTAGATAAATCAATCTTATAAACTAATTGTGCATCCCTTCCATTTATAGGAGGTATACCTTCTGCTACAACAATTGGCTTCATATATTTTTTCTTAGCTATTACCTCCTGAATTACCTCCCTTTTTATATATTTTCTTTTTATCCCTTTTTTAAATAATTTAAACATTATATCATATTCGGTTATCTCATCATCTAATTCATCAAAAGGTAATAATGTTAAAGTTGCTTTCATCTTTGATTCTATATTTATAATAATATAATTATCCTTGGCAACATTATATTTTCTTAAAATAGGCCCTATTTCCTCAGGTTTACCCGTAGCCCTTTCAACAACCCCTGCAATTTTATCTATATCGAAATTGGAAATATTTCTATCTACTAAAAATTGAACAAACTCATCTATATTAAATTTTTTATGAATTTCTGGAGTTATTGTCAAATATTGTTTATTCCCCTTTATTTGTAATTTTAATTTAGAATAATCCATTTGATTCTGCTGCTTTTGTTTTTTCTCTTTTTCAACCATAGAAACCCACTTGTTTTTAGATTTATTCTCTTTAATTTAAAAAAATTAAAAATTTATAAGCAAAAGTCTATCACTTTCTATCCATCCACTTATTTTTTTATTATAGTTTATAAATAAAAATTTTCCATTTCTTTTTAAAATTCTTACTTTGTATCCTTTATATATATTGGAGACATACTTCCCATTAAATGGTTCTGAGTATAAAGATGTATCTTCTTTTACTATAGCATATTTGAAATTTTTATAAAAGTAGAGATATATTATAGTATATATTAAAAAAGAGAATAGATAAATAATGGTAATCGTATACACTATTTTATAAATAGACTTTTTTTTCGATTTAAAAAATCTTAAAATTAGAGTAACTAATATAAAAATAAATAGTAAAATTATAATTGAATTATATACTTTTATGTTAAAAATTTTAATATAGAAATAGAAATAATCATTCAAATCCCGCTGATCTCCAATCTTTGATTTCACGAAAGCTATATTTGTTATTATATCATTATCATAAGGATTTATCAAAAATGCTTTTTCTAAAAAATAAATACTAGAAACATAATCATTTTCCTTATAATATGTATTTGCCATATTATAATACAATTTATAACTATATTTCCCTGAAGCTGATAAAATGGAATCAACTTTAGAGTAATATACTAATGCACTATCATATTTGGCATTGTCATAATATTTATTTGCCTGTTTAAATAATAAATTAATTTCTTCTTCGGTGAAAGATAAACTATAAAAGTTAACCAAAAATACTATTATAATACCTAATATTTTTATAACTCTTTCCATTTCTTACTAGAAACAATTTTATTAAACATTTTCTCTATATCTTTATAAGATTTAAAAATATCATCAATATTCTCACCTATATATTTAGCTTTATTCAACTCTTCTATAAAAGATAAAATATAACTTAGCTCTACAAAATTTACCTTCTCTGCCTTTTCTCTTAAAATATCTATTGGAATATTTCTCTTTCCTATTTTTTTATATACTATTTCATATAATATTTTTTCTATATCTGATAGATTTTTATCTATTAATGCCTTTTTTAATCTTAATGTATAAGAACCTAATAGCTTATTTTTATAATACAGTACTATCATATAAAAAATATCATAAAAATTCAGCATTAACAAAAGAAGCAGGAAAAATATAATTTTTCTATTACTTAAATATAAGTACTCTATATCAATATCACCTTTTTTTATATATTGTAAGTAATTATCTTTATTGTTCAAAAAAACCTTTCTTTTTTTAGAATAAGTGATAGTGGTTAATGCTTTATTACTATCATTATCTGAGGCAGACTTAACTACTATATTAAAACTTTTTGTTTTTAAAGTGTCTATCTTTTCTTTTTGTGTATTATAATATAAAAATGATAAAGAAGGAATTTTTATTTTTCCTATATATTTAGGAATAAGAAGATACTTAAAAGTCACAATAGACTTTAATCTCCCATTTTCTTCTATAGTACTATAATCTACCTCTGGCGGAAAAACTTGAAAATTATCATCCTGCAACTCTTGTTTTTTTAATAGTCTAATATTACCATAACCAGAAATCTTTATTGTTAAAGTTAAACCTTCACCCAAATTTACTTCATGTTTATCTATATTTGATGATATAGTATAAACTCCAACAGGTAATTCTTCCTTTAAACTTTTTACATATACTTTTATTTTATTTGACCTTGCTACCCTATTAATATCACCTATCCATAAATTATTCACTAACTGGGCATATCTTATAAATAAAGGGCCTATATAGACTGTTGTATCTTTTATGGGGTATAAGATATACTTTAAAGTATAAATTGTATACATATATCCATTAATATCTACTTTCTTTTTTGTTTTTTCAATATCTTTGTTATCTTTAAACAAAGGCTTAACTAAAAATACTTTTTTTAAATTATACTCTAAAGAATCTAAATTTCCTAAATCTATTCTGGTTATTGTAATATCATTTCTAGGACCAAATTTAATTGTTAATTCTGCATACTCGCCAACATATAATTTCTTTTTATCTAAAGAGATGTGAAAATAAAACGTTGGGGTTTTTGTTATATTTTGATTATTCCCCTTTACAATTACATCTATATCCTTAAATTTATATCTTTTACCTTTATATATAAAACTAGGTCCTTTTAAATGTACTACACCTGTATCTAGGAAAATTATTGAAATATAATAAGTTAAGCTAATGTTACGCTGAGTTTGTTTTTTCCCATTTATAACTACTATACTATAACTTTTAGATATACTAGGTTCTATGCTCAATACTCTATAGTAGTTAGTTGAAGGTAAATTAAACTCTTCTATCTTTTCTGGATCAAAATCTCCCTTTATTTCTGCCTGTAAAATAAAAGGCTCACTTTTTTTTATTATTCGTTTATTATAATATAATTCATATGAAAAAAAATCAGCTTTTATTAATGTATAATTAAAAAATAATAAAAAAATTAATAAATTGACAAATAACCTTTTTACCATGGTTTATCCGTTTTTTTGTTCATTTCTCTTAAGTTATATTTAAAAACTTTTTTATTTGCTTCTTTTACATTTTTTAATATTTGATTATAATATAATTGTTGTTTTTTCTCATTTTTTTCATTTTGCTGTTGATTTTTTTGAGGTTGATTATCTTTTTTGTTTTTTTTATTATTCTTATTATTTTTATTATCCGATTTATTTTTATCTTTTTTATTTTTATTACTGTTCTTATTTTTCTTCTTATCATTACTATTTTTATTCTTTAACTTTTCCAATTGTTTAATTATACGCGTGGTTAATACTAATTCATTAAATGCTTTAGCCCTTAATAATGAATCCTCGGTATTTTTATATAATCTATAAAAATCTTTCTGAGTTTTTTTTAAATTCTTTATATCCTTTTTTATTAAAGCCGAATCTCTTAATGTTTTAGTCATATTAAAAAAATAATAATCTTTTATATTCTTATCTTTGGCTTTTT
>JAMORN010000136.1 GCA_027063545.1 bacterium
ATAAAAACTAATATAGGATTATCAAAGAAAAAAAGTGAAGAGATTATAAGAGAGTTAAAAGGGAGCGAATATAAATTAAAAGGAAATATAAGGGATTTAGCATTAATGGCTTATACTATTTATGCATATTTAAATTCTGATTCTTCTGAGGAAGAGGCAGTAAATAAGGCTATAGAAAATTATTGGAAAAGATCAGAATATGAAGATGAAGGTATAGATGAATTATCTTTAAGGAATATTATAGATAAAATGGTAGATGAAGGTAGCATTGATGCTCAAAAGTTATTAAAGGATTTTCAATATAGATTTGCCAAAAAGGCAATGGAGTTATCTGGGGGAAATAAAAGAAAAGCTGCAAAGATGTTAGGATTAAAAGACGGAAAAAGTATAGATAATTGGTTAAAAAATAAAATTTGATTTAAAAATTGTTTATTATTGTATCTATATCATCTTCTATGTAGCCGTAAACTTTGATACTTCCGTTATCTTCATCTATAGATATTTCTATTTCGTTATGTGGGGTTAAATCTTTTAAGGTATATTTAGAGGAATAAAAAGTTATTTTCTGATTTGTTGAGCCTATAATGCCACCATTTGTAATATCTCTTTTAGTTTCATTATAGGGTTCGCTAATGAGAATATCAATATAATTTAGTATTTCATTATATTTTTTTTCAACAATTTTTAAAGGATAGCCTGTATAAAGTATAATAGATAAATTAAGGTTTTTCACTTTTTTAGAAAGTTCTAGTATTTCTTTATATTGATCTAAAGGTTCTCCTCCTAATATAGTAATACCTTCTATATCATTTTTTATTTTTTCTATTTGCCTTATTAAATCTTCAATTTTATATAAATTTTTTGGTTTAAATTCCCACAATTCCTTATTCCAGCAGCCTTTACATCTAATAGAGCAACCTTGTACCCAGAATACAAATCTAATACCAGGTCCATAAATTAAACTTTTTTCTTCAATAAAGGCTATATTTAGCATATTATTAATAATTATGTCTAACTAAAATTAGTTTTATTTTATTCCCAACTTTTTTCTCCTTCACAGTATATCCTTTTTCTTTTGCTCGTTTGATTATTTCATTTTTTTGTTTTTCTATAAAATCTTTTTTTTCTTCTTCTATTTTTCTTAATTTTTCTTCAAATCTTTTTCGTTCTTCTTCTAATTTTGCTTCTTCTATTAATTTTTTTTGTTCTAAATATACTTTATTATACTCTTTTTCTAAGGAAGCTAAAAAGGTTTTATTTTCCTTTTCATGCCAGCTATCATATTGGTATATAAATTGTCCATTTTCATATAAAAACTTTTCTTCTATATACACTTTATTTTTATTCTCTATAATAAGTTCATTGCCTTGATCTATATATGAAATATTTAAATTATTTAATGCTTTTAATAGTAATTCTTTATTAATAAATGGTGTTGTATAAATTCTTCTTTGGCTCATTTTATTTTCTCCTATTTTCAATTTTTCTTTTATTTACAATATTATTTTTTTGATAGAATTCATCAGTTTTTTTACTCTCCAGCAGATGTAAATCTTTTCCTAATATATCATCTAATTCTGATATACACATTTCACCTTTAATTCCTTCTGTTTTTGCTATAATTTTTCCATCTTCATCAATTGTTATTATAATTCTTTCTTCCCCCATAATAATACCTCCTAGTTTTGTTTTTTAGCAGATAATTTAGCCTTCAATCTTTGTGCTTCTTCTTTAGCTTCTTCATAATCTTCCCAGAATTCTATTTCTAAATATTTTTCATTTTTATTAGCATATAATATACCTATCTTAGGAAGAGACTCCAAAGATTCTAATTTTTCTTCTATATTTTTATCTTTTTCTTTTTTTGGAGTATTATTATTCTTATTACTTACGTTTTTCACGACCATTTGTAGAGAGGTTTTTTCTTCATCAATTTGTTCTTTATTTTTTCTATTTAGATAATTTTTGGTTGTATCTATTTTAGTATTTAAATCTTTAATTTCTTCTTCCAGAGTTTTTATCTCTTGTTCTAATTGTTTTAATTTATCTTGAGGGATTTTATCTTTATTTTTTAATTCTTTTCTTTTATACTCTAATTTTTTTGTTATCTTTTCTTTTTCTTTAGTTAGCAGGTTATAATATAATTCATTTAAACTTTTATTAATTCTTTTTCTTTCTTCTTTTGATTTTGTAGGAAGTTCATCTTTTAATTTTTTTAGTTTTTTTATAATATTTTTTTCTTCATTCAATTTTAAATCTATAATTAACTCTTCTATTTCATTTAATTTTCTTTCAAAGTTTAGCTTAACATATTCCCACTCACTATATAGTTTATCTTTTGTTGAATTATTTGGAGTATAGAATGGTATTATTTTATATCTATAAGTTATTTTAACGTTTTTCCCATCATCACCTATATTTTTAGGGGTATAATTTTCAAAAGAGTCTTTATTAATTAATTCAGATAATTTAATCTTCCCTAAATCTACTTCTTTACTTTCTTTTATATTTATTACTTTACCATTATATATAATCTCTTTATTAATTAAGTTTTGTCTTATTTCTTCAGGAATAAACTTATAAACATGAAATTTTTTTAATTCATTAAAAATTTTTTCAATCTTTTCTTTTTGATTATTATCTTCTAATTTAATAGCATAAAAATAGTTGCTATTTTCTATAAACTGTTTAGGAAATATATAAATAAATTTAGAATTACCATAAAATATAGGAAGTTTTATTTTTTTCAATTGCTCATAATCAAAAGCATATATTTCATTTTCTAAAGAAAGATTTTTTATAATATCAAAATCAGACTCTTTAGAGGTTATAATTGTTGTATTTTCTACTCTTTTAATTATATCAAAAATAGGATCGTTTTTTTCTATTTTGGGGATATATAGAAAGGAGTAGTTTTCATCTTTATATTTTGAAAGTTCTTTTTTTACATATTCCATATCGCAAAAGTCATTTTTATTGGGATATACATATATAGGTGTTTTATATTCTTTATTTGAGAGTTCTGTTATTTTCCCATTTATTATTTCATAATTTGTATTCTCCCAAAAGTTATAAGAGAAATATCTATGTAAATATTCTATTTGATTTTTATTTAATTCAATTATTAGACTTTCGTTAGATAGTGTTGTTAACGCCATTGGAAGAAAATAGCCTTTAGATTTTTTTTCTTTAGGATTTATTAAAATAAAACTACCTATAAACTTTTCTTCTAAATTTTTTATATCACCCGCAGTTTTTGTTCTTATAAATACATATTTTAGACTTTCTAAATATTTTTCATTTTCAATTTTATTTGTTATTAAATATATTCTATTTTTATTTTGAGGTTTTGATATATTAAATATAAGTTTTATTATACCATCACTATCTAATTTTTCAGTATATATAAGAATAGAGCTATTTTTAGCAGTTTCTAAATTATATACTAAATCAGTGTAATTCCCATAAAAATTTTTAATATTATCAATAGTAGTTTTTGTGTTAATTGGATTATTTTTTAGCCAAAAGTTTTTATATTTGAAATTATAAAAATATAAAGTTTTAATTTTTTGTTGAGGAGAGATAAATGTTTTTTCTTTTTTCATTTTTTACTCCTTTTATTTTTGAATGATTTCTTTAATAAAATTAGTTAATGTAGGATCAAGAACTTCTAATCCATATTTAACTTTTGAGATATTTGTTGTTTCACATATTTTTAATTTATCAGGATTATTATTATCTAAATAGATAAAATTATTTAAAGAAGACGGAGATTCCCATATACTGTATTGATTTAGATCTTTAAAAAACATAAAATATCTATTATGAGGACCTAATTTATTGTTTTCTTTAAAGATATCTTCGATATAAAATATCCTAACATTAGGAGCTTCACTTTTTACTATCTCTAATTTATTATTTTGTCCTTTAATATTTTTTAAAGTTATTAATGTTATATTAGATAAATTATTAAAATTTTTTATAATATTTAAAAATATTCTTTGTTGAATTTCATTAAAGACATATCTATCGTAATAAATAATATAGTTAATTGGGAAATCTACTTTTCTTTGGAAGATCTCTGTCAGTTCCTCAAATTTATAGGTTTTGTTTAATTCCAAAGATATTAAAGGCTCTAAATAAGAATTTATACTAGAATCATTATCTGGATTTAGATCATCATAGGCTACTAAATGAAATAAATGATCTATTTTATTGTGAGAAAAATAATTATCAATTTTTCTTTTTTTATAATCATTTTTAAAAATATAATCGTATAACTCATGGGAAAATGTACTTAATGCCTTGTTATATATAATATTTTGTAATTTATTTTCTACACCAATAGAATAAAAATTGCTTTCTAAAATATTATCATAAATAAAGTCAATAATTTTTTTTGCTTCATCAATATCAAAAGGTTTTATAGGTAATTTTTTAATTTCTATATAATCAAAATTATAAAAATCATTTTTTAGTTCCAAATAATTATTCTCATGGTTATAAATAAATGTATCAATATAAAAATTTTGAATTTCTTCTATATCAATATTATCTTTTATTTGTTTTAATTTAACTTTTAATCTGTTAGACTTTTCGTCCCATAAATTATTAAAGAAATTTTTTAATATTTTTTCTTTATTAATATTTTTTAAATTTAAAGTTTCTTTTTTTATTTGGCGAGTTTCGATTTCCCCAGAAAAATATATTACTGCTGAATCATTAGAATCTGCAATTTCTAAATGAATTTCTATATTTCTATTTTTTTCATTTTTTTCATTTATCCCATAAATTTTGTTATCTTCGGGTAATATCTCTATTTTAGAAATATTATTTTTATCATTTTTCAATGATAACCAGAATCCTTCTTTTTCTATAGGTATATTTAGTTTTTGTATTTTATCATCATTTATGGGCTTTACTCTTTCTAAATAAATTACTTTATTGTTAAAAAATGTATTAGGTCTATCATCTATATACCAAATTTTATATTTTCCAAATTCGATTTCTTCCATCATATGTGTATCAATAACTTTTTGCCCTTTTGAAGTAAGATTAAGAGAATTTTTTTCAATAAGGTCTAAATTTCTTAAATATTCTATAATTCTATTATTAATAAAATTATCCTCAAATCTTTTTCCTTTTAAAAATTTAACAACATCCTCTCTTCTTATATATTTTTTAACTTTCAATATACTTATAAACCAGGAAATTTCTATATTTTTTTTGGCTTTAATAATCATATATTAATCTCCTTTTTGAGAAATTATATATATACTATTTGCTAAATTTTTTAAGTCTTCGGATTTTGAATAGTTTGAAAAGTAAGTATGATTTCCTATTATAACTAATTGGTATCTTGCTCTTGTTATAGCAACATTAAGTCTATTTGGATTATCCAAAAATCCATCTTTTTTAGTTTGTACCATAGAGAGAAATACAATATCAGCTTCATGTCCTTGAAATTTATCTACAGTATACAGCATTATTTTTATTTTTCTTCCCAGTTCTTCTCCATATCTGAATATAGAATATGCATTAAGTCCTGTTAATTCTCTGAGTTTATCTCTTATTCTACTTTCTTGTCCTCGATAGAATGTAAGGCAGGCAATTGTCCAATCTTTATTTTCTTCGGGATAAGGATGTTGTAAGGCCCACTCTAGAAAATCTTTAAGTTCTTTAATTAATACTTTTATTTCTTCTTGATTATAATTTTTAATGGTTTCCCCTCTAACATCAATCCATACAGATCTTTGAGAATATTTATTATAATTCCAATTTCTTAATATTTTTATTTGTTGAGGTTGCTCTAAATCTTTTAAAGCATTTTTTTCTTTATAGAATTGTTCACGAGGAAATCGAGAAATATCTGGATGCATTCTATGTTGATATACTAAAATTTCTCTCCTTTTTTCTAAATCTTCTTTATTAAAACCTTCATTAATTACTCTAGATTTATTTATTTTAATTCCTTGTATTCCATGGATTAAACTTTCTAGAATGGAAGGGAAGAATATAGCAGCCTTTTCATCTATTAACTCAATAATTTCTTTCTTATTATATTCTTTATATGTTAAAGGAATTAATCTATTAATAGTTTCTTTATAATGTTTAATTTTTTTATTTTCACGAAGTCTTAACTGATAAATTCTATCAAGTCTCCAAGCAATTTCTTCAGCCCAATTTTTTTCTGTTAATAATGTGTTTATATTTTGTACTATTTTAAAAAGATTATTTGAGTTATTGTCCTTATTTTTTAAATATATTTTATTATAATTAAAATAATATGAAGTTAAATATGCATGTTTTGTTTCTTCCCAATTATTTTTTCTTAATATTATATGAGTTTCAGGGAGATAGTCTAAAACTTCATTAATATAAGCCTGGTTTATAAGAATTAAATCATAGGCAACTAGCTTAAGACGTTGGTCTGTTAGATTTTTTATATCTAAAAATTCTATATTATCTATAACATAGTTTTTAGTATTTATTAAAGTTAAATTTTCAATAACAAGAATTCTTTTTTCAAAAATTTTTTCATGATACTGATTTTTATATCTATTTATATATTCGTTAAGAAATTCTTTTAAAGTTGAAGAGCCTATAGGAAATATAATTTTTAAATCATTATTATATTTAAAGATTTGATTTAGATGAAAGAGAAAAAAGATAGCTTCTTTTAAATCTTTATCATTTACAATAGTATCAATATTTGCTACTATATATTCTTTATTTGTAAATGGAGAAAGTTGCATAACATCACCAACTAAAATCCATTTTTTAGCATATAAGGCTGGCACTAAAAATTCTTGAAATGTTGTTTTACTTGATTCATCTATTATAAGATAATCAAAAGAAGGTACAATTGGGGTATTAACATTTTTTCTACCTTTAAAATAAGGATGCTGTAGAATTCCAATAGTTGTCCCACATACTAGATTGGCACTATCAAGAATAAGTTTTAAATCTTCATCTGACATATTATTTCTTTCTTTAATATCATCTAATTGAAATTCCCTAACATTTTCACTAATTCTATTTTTATCACCAATTCTTATAGGTAGAATATTAAAATATTCTAAGTAACTTTTTCCAT
Organism: bacterium; assembly: GCA_027063545.1. GTDB lineage: Bacteria > JAMORN01 > JAMORN01 > JAMORN01 > JAMORN01 > JAMORN01. The sequence continues at coordinate 7,097 of JAMORN010000136.1, forward strand.
CTTTAAATTTATTCTTTAATCTTTCTAAAACATTATCAACAGCAACATGAGTTGAACCAGCTAAAAGAATTTTTTTTCCTTGTTTGATTAGTTGTAAAATAAGTTCCAATATAACAGTTGTTTTTCCCGAACCAGGAGGCCCTTCTAAAATTGCAAAATCAGGAGTGG
>JAMORN010000137.1 GCA_027063545.1 bacterium
GATAAAACCTAAAAAGATAAAAAAGTTAGCAAAATCAAAAGAAGTTAAAGATAGATTAAATGATTATAGTTATATATTTTCAGATATACCTATAACATTTTATATGTATGTATTAATAGATAATAGAGAACTTATACCTTTAGATGATATAAATAAATTATTTAAAGTAATAGACTATAATATAAAAAGAAGAAAGTTATTAAAAAAAGAGGAATAAAGATATGAGAGATGGATTACCAGTTGTAGCAATAGTAGGAAGACCAAATGTGGGAAAATCAACCCTATTTAACAGAATAGTAAAAAAAAGAATAGCAATAGTTGATGAAACTCCTGGAGTTACAAGGGATAGAAAATATTATAAAATTTTATGGAATAAAAAAGAGTTTTATCTTGTTGATACTGGAGGACTTTTACCTAAAAGTGAGGATATTTTTCAGAAGTCCATAGATACCCATGTAGAGTATGCAATACAAGAGGCAGAGGTAATATTATTTTTAGTAGATGGAGAGACTGGGCTTGTTGATATTGATATGGACGTGGCTGGAATGCTTCAAAGATATAAAGATACTAAACAAATAATTGTTGTTGTAAATAAACTTGATTATTATGAGGATCATACTCCAATTTATGAATTTTATAGATTAGGTTTTGATGAGGTTTTCCCTATATCAGCCTTACATGGCTATGGAGTAGGGGATTTATTAGATAAAGTGGTAAATGCTTTAGATAGAATAAATATATTAGAGGATAAAAAAGAGGAAATAAAGACAATAAATGTAGCAATAGTTGGAAAGCCAAATGTTGGGAAATCTTCACTTCTCAATAAACTTACAAGAGAAGATTTTGCAATAGTATCTGATATTCCGGGGACTACAAGGGATCCTATAGATACAATTGTTAAATTTGATGATATATACTATAAATTTATAGATACAGCAGGTATAAGAAAAAAGAAGAAAATTCAGGATCATATAGAGTTTTATTCTGTAGTAAGAACAGAGAGAATGATAACAAGAAGTGATGTGATACTACTTGTTCTTGATGCATCAAGAGAACTATCAAATCAGGATGAAGAGGTTGTAAAAAGGATTCAAGATAGTGAAAAAGCAATTGTTGGTGTTGTAAATAAGTGGGATTTAGTAGAAAAATCTACTTATACTGTTGAAATTTATAAAGAGATCTTTTATAGTAAATTTCCTAGTCTAAAATATGTTCCTTTAGTTTTTGTTTCAGCAAAAACAGGGCAAAGAGTTAATAAAATTTTTAAATATATAAATGAGGTTTATAATTGGTGGAAGTATTTTATAGAGGATCAACAAGAACTTCAAAGATATTTTAAAGAGGAAATATTAGAAAAACATCAACATAAGAGTGTTAGAAATAAAAATATTTATTTTAGAAAGATAGAGCAGGTAGATGTTTCTCCACCAACATTTCATGTATATGTTAATTTCCCTAATTTAGTAAAAGATGAATATAAAAGATACATAGCAAATAAGATTAGAAATAAATATATTTTTACAGGAACACCTTTAAAATTTATATACAAAAAGTCAAAAGTATATACACAAGATGTTATAAAAGTTTTATATTAAAGAAAAAAGGAGGAAAGGCTTTGAGTTTACCATCAAGTTGTCCAATTCTTACTCCAAAACTTTTGGGACTTTTTATATTTTCATATCTACTTGGTTCTATACCAACAGCAGTATGGATAAGTAAAGCATTTTGTGGTTTTGATATAAGAGAGAAAGGTTCTGGAAATGCAGGATTTACTAATGTTTTAAGAGTTTGTGGCCTTAAATATGCTATACCTGTAGGAATAGTTGATTTATTAAAAGGATTTATACCGGTAATTTTAGCTAAGTTTCTTTATCCTTTAGATTATAATATTCATGTAATTGTGGGATTATATACTGTATTAGGTCATATCTTCCCTATTTTTGCATCTTTTAAAGGCGGTAAAGGTGTATTTACTTCGTTGGGTGTTATGGTAGGACTTTTTCCTGTTTATTCTTTTGTGGCTTTATTAGTATTTTTAATAGTTTTTTATATTAGTAAAATTGTTAGTTTAAGTTCCCTTTCTGCTACCCTTATTTTTGTGATCATATCAGTAATAGATTATTTAAAGTTTTCTAAATACATTAATAACAAAATATATCTTTATTTTGTTATTCTAGTTGGAACTTTAATATTTATCACTCATAGAAGTAATATTAAAAGACTAATAAAAGGCGAAGAGTTATCTTTTAAAAAAAGAAAGGAGTAAAAGATGAAGAAAGTTGCAATATTGGGAGCAGGTAGTTGGGCTATTGGTTTGGGTAGTGTTTTATGGGATAATGGCCATTATATAAAGATGTGGGAGATTGATAAGAATAGAGCAGAGGAATTATCTAAAAAAAAAGTATTGTACGATAAACTACCAGATGTAAAAATTCCAGAAAATAATTTTGAGATTTCCTCTGATTTAGAATATGTGGTAAAAGATGTTGATTATATAGTTGTAGTTGTTCCAAGTGTTTATTTTAGAGGAACAATTCAGTTATTAAAAAATTTTTATAAAAATAAAATTCCAATAATTTCCGCTACAAAAGGCCTTGAAAACAAAACATTTAAGTTTATGACTCAGATTATAGAAGAGGTGATAGAGGAGAGTTTTGGTAGGACTGTTGCTTTAAGTGGTCCTACTCATGCTGAAGAGGTTGTAAAAAGAATGCCAACAACAATAGTAAGTGCTTCAAAAAATATTAAATTGGCAAAAGAGGTTCAAAAACTTTTTTCTAATAAATATTTTAGGGTATATAGTCATTACGATGAATTGGGAGTTCAACTATCTGGAGCAGTAAAAAACGTTATAGCAATTGCTGCTGGAATAGGAGATGGGTTGGGATTAGGAGATAATGCTAAGGCTGCTCTTATAACAAGAGGTCTTGTAGAAATGGAGCGTTTAGGAAAAGTGTTAGGGGCGCAATCAGAAACAATAACAGGACTGGCGGGTATTGGAGATTTGATTGTTACATGTACTTCAAAACATTCAAGAAATAGATATTTAGGCGAAATGCTTGGAAAAGGGAAGAAATTAAAGGATATTTTAGATGAAATGACTATGGTTGCAGAGGGAGTCCCTACATGTGAGGCTATTTATAATTATGCAAAGAAATTAGAATTAGATCTTCCTATTGTAGTTGAGGTTTATAATATCTTATTTAAAGATAAATCTCCAAATAAAGCATTAGAGGATTTAATGAATAGAGAATTAAAACAAGAAGGTTTTTATTTATAGAAATATGGAAAAACTTTATTATACTATAGGTGAAGTAAGTCAACTTCTTGATATACCAGAATCAACAATAAGATATTGGGAGAAGGAGTTCCCATTTATTATTCCTAAAAAAAGGCTTCATGGAAGAAGGGTTTATAGAAAAGATGAGATTGAAAAAATAAAACTTATAAAAGAACTTTTATATGATAAAAAATTCACAATAGAAGGAGCAAAGAAATATTTTTATAATTTGTATCAAGAGAGTAGTTTATTTAAAAAAGTAAAAGATGTAACCCTCCCCTCTAAAAGATCTAATAAAAGAGGGGAGAATGAAAGAGCAAAGCTATTAAAAGATATAAAGAAAGAACTATTAAGTATTATAGATTTTTTGGATAACTTCTTTCTCAAATGAATCTAAATTGTCTAATAAATCTTGAGTAATAGATGTTAATTCTTTTACTTTTTCTTCTATTTCTTTTTCATTATTGTTCATTTTTAATTCATATATTTCCTTAATTTTTTCATGCCATTTTTCATGATTTTCTATAATTTGATGATAATATATAGAATCTTCTTTTACCTGTTCAAATATTCCTTCTTCTCTAAATATTTTAGTTAACATACAAGAATTAGAATCAACAATTTCAAATTCTTTTATATTATCCAATATAAAAAGTAAAAATTTATATATAGAATTAATATGAACAGATTTTATTGTATCAATTTTTAAAGATATCATAGAAATTGTAATATCTGAATCTAAAGAATTAGAGTTTTTTAAAATTTTTTCTATCTTAGTTTTTACTTGTTCAAATAATTCAACAGTTTTATCAGATGCTTTAACCATTTTATCAACAAACTCTTTTAAGTTATCAATATTTTTTGACAATCTTTCAATACTTTCAGAAATAACAGAGGTTACTTCTTTAGTTTTTATAGACAGATTTTTTATTTCTTCTGCAATTACTGCAAAACCTTTACCTATTTCTCCAGCACGGGCTGATTCAATAGAAGCATTAAGAGATAGAATTTTTGTCATTTCAGATATGTTATTTATTAAATCTATTTGTTTTTTTATATTTTCGGTTTCTTTAATAACAAATTCGAATTCCTTTAGTTGTTCTTTTATATTGGTTATTATAATATTATTTTCTTCATATAGAGATTCTATTATACTTGTAAATTCCTTTAAAATTGATATATTTTCTTTAGAAAAATTTGAATTTTTTATAATTTTTTCTATATTATTTAAAAATTTAGTTTGAAGTTCTTCATTGTATACTGATATAGTCTCTAAAGTTTCAAAAACTGCCTTTAATTCATTTGAAATTATTTTTCCTATACCCATCTAACTAACCTCCTTTATAAATTTTAAATAACAAAATTTTTTACTTTTTGGTTTTCGTATTTACCAAAAATTACCTTTGATATTGCCATTCTCTGACTTTCATCAAAACCGAAAGATATGATTTTAACCCCATCAATATCTTTATAATAGTTTAAAATTTGGGGATCATCAACAAAAATCATTATAAGAGGAATATCTAACTTATTAATTGTTTTTAAATAATTCTTTGTTTTATTATCGGCGGAATCTATTAAATAAATAATATAAGAATATTCATGCCATTTAGTATTTTCATCTGGTACTATTTGATATATATATTTATGATAGTTCTTTAGATATTTAGTAAATGTAAAAATATCACTATATTCTTCTTGAGTCATAAATTCTTTTAAAAGTTTAGAAGGTTCTACCACACCTATTATATCAAATTCTTTAGCTTTTATAGGAAAAAATTTCTTTTTTTCGTATACATATATAGCTTCTTCAGCCATTTGATCTATATATTGTTGAAATATAGTTTGTTCAAGTTCTTCTATAGGAGATTGGGAATAAAATACTTCAAGTTTTTTTAAGAGAAACTCTATTTTATTATAGTTATCTTCTATAGTTTTAGTTATTTCCTCATATTTATATAGATTATTTATAATTTCTGGAAGTTTTTCAATGTTTCTATCTATATATAGAACATTCACACCATTTTTTAGTCCATTATATATTAAGTATTCCAATTTATATTCTCCTAAAAGTTGGACATCAGATATATAAGCACCAATTAGCCCTATATAATTTAAATTATTTTTCAACATATGAACAAACTTTTGAGATATGGAAGCAGGGATTTTATCAATATTAGCATATATATTATTTGATAAAAATATTATATCAATATTGGAATTTATTAATTTTTTATATATTTCTAAGTTTTCACTAGAAAAGATATTATATATGTCTTCTTCCAATCTTCCGGGAAAGTTTTTGATTGTAGTTAGTATTCCATTTTCTTGAAGAGTTTGAATGTAAAAAGCTAAATATTTTGAAATTTCTGAAGATATTCCCATAGTATTTAGATAATTAAAATGATCAAAAGAGGCATTTAAAGAAAAATCCATATTAATACCTATAGATTTATATATCCTAGATAATATTTCAGCATGTCTTCTTATATAATCTTCTTTATTAGTAGCTGCTATAGAGGCCAAAGAGGGTAGTTTTAATATATTATCAAATATTTTATTGTTAGAGTCTATAGAAAAATAATCTATACCAATAATAATATTATAGTCAGCTAACTCTTTAATTTTACTTATAAAATTATGAAGAGATATTATATCATCAAAATTTTTTTCTGAAATAACAACACCTAAAACTTTATAATTTTTTATTAGTTCTATTAAATCATCTGTAATATCTGGAGTTTGTATTGATACAATAAATGATTTTGATATCTTTTCCATAATACCTTCCATGTTAAATAAAATAAAAAAATAAGTTTAAAAGTAAAATAGTTGAAATATATTTTTTCCAATTTTTTATTTACAACTTCATATCAGGTTATATTTTCTATACAATTTAGTTTACATAACACATATTATACGAAATAATATATCATGAATTTAATATAAGCTCTTCGAGATTTTCAATACTTGTTGTAACTATTGGATCAGATAGTTTGAGTTTTTCTTCTATAATTTTTATGGAATAATCTATAGATCCTTTAGATTTATTAAAGGTTTGAGCTATATAAGTTTTAGAAACTCCAGCAATATTCTTCAATAAATATATAGTAATATACCTGATAAGAGTTAATTCCTGTTTTCTAGATTTTGATTTTATTTCTTCAGGATCAATTTTAAAATAATTGGCAACTATATTTAATATTTTAATTGTAGAACTTATATATGAAACTTCTTCAAATTTCTCTTTTTCTTCTTGTGATATAATTGATTGATTCTCTATAAGTTTTTTTACATTCTCAAAATTCAATTCTAAATTAAGATATTTATGGTAAAATATTATTTTATTTAATATTCCCTCTAAAACTCTTATATTTTCTTTTTCTGTAATACCAGCAATGTATATTAAAATTTCTTCTGGTATTTCTATATTATGAATTGTTTTAGATTTATTTCTTAATATAGCCATTCTAGTTTCAAAATCTGGATACCCTATATCAGCTACAACACCACTTTTTAAATTTTCAATTAGGTCTTTAGTTATAAACTTTAAATTTTCAATAGGTCTATCAAGTGTAAATATTAACTTTTTATTTTTTTCATAAAGATTTTTATATATCCTAAATAAGAACTTTTGGGTTTCAGGTTTATTTTCAAAAAATTGAATATCATCAATAATTAAAATATCAATATTTTTATATTTTTCATCAAGATTTATACTAGACTTTTTATTTATATAATCAATAAATTCAGATAGAAAAATTTCACTAGTAATATAGAGAATATTTATATTATTATCCTTTTCTTTTACATAATTATAAATTGCTTGGACTAAATGAGATTTTCCAAGTCCTGTAGGACTATATAAAATAAAAGGATTAAATTCTATGGGTTTATTATA
>JAMORN010000138.1 GCA_027063545.1 bacterium
CCCTCCCATCTTTTCAGATGATTTTCAAATGGGAGGGAGATAATTTTATTTATTGAAGTCCTAAAGCTTCAAGTATTCCTGGTAAAGGTTCTCCTGTTTCAGGATCAACTAAATTAAAACCTTTATCAAGTCCCCAATGTTGCCATGGGATTTGTAATGCTTCAAATGCTTTTGTTACATCTCTATAATAGTTAAGTCTATCTTCAAGTTTAGCATGTCTAGCGTAGGAGCCAAATTCATTACAAATAATAGCCACATTATTTTCAACAGCCCATCTTTTTACTTTTGTCATTCCATTATAAATAGAGTTATAGTTACCATTTTTATAATAATAATACCATAATGTAGATACCCAATTTGAAACAACATTAGGGTCTACTCCAAAATCTAAAGGATTTTCACTCCATTTATCCGGAGAATATGGATATGGTATATCATGAACTGTTGTCATACCAGTCCAGCTTGCCCCTTGGTGAGTAAATAGGAAAGGATCATAATTATGGAATACGTATATTACTTTAGAATCATCCCATGGAGTAGAGCTAGCTAAAATGTCTCTACTATAGTATCCAGTATGTCCAAAGATAATTATATGAGTAGTATCCACACTTCTAATAGAGTCTCTCATAGCTTCAGCAACCTTTACCCATGTCTCTTCTTTTAGAGTTCCATATGTGTCTGTACCAAGTTCAGGTTCATTACCAAGTTCATAGAATATATCGATTCTAGGATTGTTTTTAAAATGATTAGCAACAATTTTCCAGAGATTAGTAACCATATAAACATATAAAGAATCATTCATAAAAGGCTCAGCAAAAGTACCATCATATTGATGATAGTCAATAGTAAATGAAAGCCTATATTTAGCAGTCCAAGCTTCTATAGTATCAAGCACAGCAAATAAAGAAACAGTGTCTACCATAAAGATAGTATCACCAGCTACAAAATCGTATTTATTTATTACATATTGATCTAAGTCAATAGGAATTCTAACACCTTTAAATCCCCATTGGGCAAGTTTTTGGAATGTTTCTTCAGGATATATAGGTTCTGTATATTTTCTTCCATCTTCCATACCTGTTAAATTAACTCCTTTATCAAGATATTTCATAGCGATTTCTTGCATAGGATTTGTAATAGTAAGATTGGTTACAGTATCAAGTTCAGGTATTTCTGGGTCTTGAATAGGATAAGTTATTACATTTTGATATTCTATTTGTTTCTTGAACGTAATATTATCTAAATATAATATACCAGAATCTCCATCATTACCAGAGATATGAAAACCAATTTCTTTAATTGTAGAAAGATCTAAATCTATAGGTGTGCCCCATCCATCTTGCATAAAATCAGACCATTTAATTTGTACTTCTTTCCAGATTGTACTCGCAGAAATTACTTTGTTATGATAGTCATGATCTTTTACTAAAACAGATTTAATTTGAATTTTATGAGAAGCACCTTTATAATAGTATGAAATACCTTCATAATTGGTTAATATGTCAGAAGGCTGCCAAGATGGATCTATAGCTGTTCCAAATCCAACAAAAGGATCATAAGTCCATTCTCCTTTTATTAACTTAAATTTGGCCATTAATCCATAATTTGATTTATATCCTTCCCCTATAGAAAGTTCAACACTTGATCCGCCTCCATTACCAGTATCAGTATATTGATACCAGTCTGTTCCTATATTAGTTTTTAGACTTCCACTTTCAAAATCAGCAAATATAAAATCTTCATCTAAATTTATTCTACTAGTAGAGTCTTCTACCCCTACAACATTATTATTTTCATCTCTTCCACACGAAAGTAATAGTAAAGTAATAAATATTATTAAAAAACTAAAGCTTAATACTTTAAATCTTTTCATAAGCCCTCCTTTGGTGAATTTAATTTTTAACCGGTTAACTTCTATATTATTTAAATTAAAATATTTTTTTATTTTTTTCAAAAAATATGAAAATTTTTTATAAAAAATTATATTTACCATAGGAAAAGTGATGTTAAATATTTTAAATCTTAAATCAAAAAAAATAGGAGGTATTCCATGATTTATAATAATATATTAGAATTAATAGGTAGGACACCTATAGTTAGAATAAATAAATTAAAAAATCAAAAAAATAATAATGATCTAATGGTTAAATTAGAATATTTTAACCCAGGGGGATCAATAAAGGATAGAATAGCATTTAGTATGATAAATGGTGCTTTAGAAATGGGTGTATTAAAAAAAGGGGGAACAATTATTGAACCTACTTCTGGAAATACAGGTATAGGAATAGCTATGGTTTCTGCAGCTTTAGGATTTAAAGCGATTTTAGTTATGCCAGAAAACATGAGTAAAGAAAGAATCAAAATCTTAGAACTTTTTGGCGCAGAAATGGTTTTAACTCCTAAAGAAAAAGGAATGGCTGGAGCTATAGAAAAAGCAAAAGAGTTAAAAGAGAAAATTGAAAATTCTATAATTCTTTCTCAATTTACAAATCATTTAAATCCAGAGATACATCGTAAAACTACAGCTGTTGAAATAATAAATGATTTAGAAAGTGAGAATATAAAGCTTGATTATCTTGTTGTTGGAGTTGGAACTGGAGGAAGTATAACAGGTGTGGGAGAAGTATTAAAGAAAAAATATCCTAATTTGAAAGTTATTGCTGTTGAACCAGCAGAATCTTCAGTTTTAAGTGGTGGTCAGAAAGGTCCTCATGGTATTCAAGGTATAGGAGCAGGTTTTATCCCAGAAATTTTAAATTTAGATATTATAGACGAAATAATAAAAGTTAAGACTGAAGATGCATATGATACTGCAAAGCTTCTTCCTAAAGAAGAAGGAGTTTTTGTAGGAATATCTTCAGGTGCAGTTTTTTATGCAATGAAAGAAATAGACAAAAGAGAAATTAATAAAGCTATTTTAGGAATTTTAGCTGATACAGGAGAAAGATATTTATCAGTGCTTTAACTTAGATTATTTTGACTCTATTTCTTAGGATACCAATATTCTCAACTTCTATTTCCACAATATCATTATTGCTCAAAGGGCCTATTCCAGGAGGAGTTCCTGTTGATATTATATCCCCTGGAAGTAGAGTCATGATATTTGAAATAAAAGATACTAACTCAAAAGTTTTAAATATAAAATTTGATGTGCTACTATTTTGAACTATTTTTCCATTAAGAAAGGTTTTTATTTTCAAATTATCAGGATTTTTAATCTCTGTTTCTATTAAAGGACCTATAGGTGAAAAAGTATCATAACTTTTAGCTCTTGTCCATTGCCCTTCTTTTTTCTGAATATCTCGTGCTGTTACATCATTTAATATTGTATAACCTAAAATACAATCTTTTACTTCATTAGGTTTTTTATTTTTACAAGCTTTACCAATAACAATAGCAAGCTCGCCCTCATAATCAACTCTACCAATATTATTTTTAAAGACAATAAAATCATTATGTCCAATAATAGCGGTTGGGGGTTTTAAAAATATTATAGGATTAGGAGGAACTTCCATATTTAGTTCTTTTGCATGATCTATATAGTTAAGACCTACACAAACAATTTTAGAGCTATATACTGGAGGTAAAATTTTTAAATATTCTATATTTATATTTTCATTAAAGTAATTTTTTTCGTTTTTTAAATTATATATATCTTTTAAATTCTTTTCTGGAACTATTTTTGTAATTTTATCTTCTTCCTGAATACCATAAAAGATTTCGTGTTCAATTTTAAATCTAATAACTTTCATAGCAATTTTAATATAAATTTTATCTATATTATATTGAAAAAATTTTTTTTTAATTTATCTTAATAAAACACAAAATAAAAATATAAGGAGGAAAATATGATAATTGTTAATACAGAACAAATACCAGGAAAAAAAATTGTAGAAGTATATGGAGTGGTTTCTGGGTCAACTGTAAGAGCTAAGCATATAGGTAAAGATATTTTAGCTTCGTTAAAGAATATTGTAGGTGGAGAATTAAAAGGCTATACAGAGCTACTTGAAGAGGCAAGAGAAACAGCTTTAAATAGAATGATAGAGAAGGCCCAAAAAATGGGAGCTAATGCCATTGTAAATGTGAGATTTGCTACATCAAGTATTACTCAAGGCGCTTCAGAAATATATGTTTATGGAACAGCAGTTAAAGTGGAGGACGAATGAATTTTGATATATTAATAATATTGACTCTTATAACTTTAGGATATTTAAGTGGAACATGGGTTGAAAAAAGACATTATAAAAGTATAAGAAATAGAGAAGACAAAGATCCCAGTTTTATCTTTAAAAAATCCAGACAAGATTATGGAATATAAAAATATAAAAAAAGCTTATTTTGTTTATGGTTCTGTAGTCCTATCTATAGATTATTTTAAGTATACATTTGCCGTTATTAAATTTTTATTTGGAGGAAATATTTCTGTTTATGAAACTCTTCTTGATAGAGCAAGACGAGAAGCCATTCTTAGAATGATAGAAAATTCTAAAGGTGCAGATGTAATAATTAATATAAAAATAGAAACATCTTCTATTTATGGGAGAAGTAATAATAATTTAGGGACAGTTGAAGTTTTAGCATATGGAACTGCTATAAAATATGAAGATAACTCCTAAAATTCCAATAGAAAACGATATTACCAATACTAATTTTTTAACAGAATTTTTTAAGTTAGTTATTTCTCTAGTTCTTTTAGTTATTATATTTTATCTTATTCTGACTATAGTATCTAATATTACAATTAAATTTATACCTCTTTCTTGGGAGATAGATCTTTTTCAAAACATGTTTTTGTCTTCAATTGAAAATGAAATAAATGATAAAAATACTCGAAGACTTGATAGTATCTTTAATAAGATAAAAGCATTCATCTACTATAAAAGAACATTAGGCAATGTTAATATAAAAGTATTTGCAGTTAAAAGTAAAAAGATAAATGCAGCAGCACTTCCTGGAGGAATTATTATAGTAAGTGATAAATTAATAGATCTATGTGGTAGTGAAGATGAACTGATCTTTATAATAGGGCACGAGCTTGGTCATTTTTATCACAGAAATCATCTTAAAGTTATGGGTAAAACAATTATAATAGGAATAATTAATTTAGTTTTTAACATATCTAATATAAATACTTACATTATTAATCATGTTTTTAATGGATTGAATCTTTCTTATTCCAGAAAAGAAGAAATAAAAGCTGATACATATGGAGGGTTATTGTTAAAGGAAATGAAAGGCAATGTTAAAAGTGGAATTTTAGTTTTTAATAAACTAAAAAGGATATATAATTTAGGAAATTTTGTCTATCTTTTTTCTACGCATCCGAATTTTAAGATGAGAATAAAACATCTCGAGTCGTTATAAAAAAATTTTTATAATTAATTTTTTATAATTTTAGTAAATTATTTTATTTTTATATACATGATATACTTATATGTAATGATAGGTGGAGCATTTGGTGCTTCTTTAAGATATTTAATCTCAAGTAAAGTAAATCAAATACTTGTTTCTAAACTTCTTTTTCCTTGGGGGACATTTGCAGTTAATATAATAGGATCTTTAATAATTGGAATATTAATGGGATTATTTGAGTTTAAAGAGGTGTCTCCTGAGATTCGTCTTATGTTTATCACAGGTTTTTTGGGGGCTTTAACCACATTTTCTTCATTTAGTTATGAGACTTTCTCTTTATTTAGAGATGGAGATATAAAACTTGCTTTATTGAATATTATTTTAAATAATCTATTTTGTATTCTGTTTACTTTTATAGGTTATAGAATTATTTTATTAATAAAAGGTTAAAATACAAAGAGTAAAAGTGGAGAGTATTAATGGAATATTTAGATTTTTCTAAGGAATCTATATTAAAAATATATATCTCAGAATTAGATAAAGCAGAAGGTAAGCCCTTATATGAGTTTATTATGTATAAAGCAAAAGAGTTTAAACTTTCTGGAATTACTATATATAAAGGGATAATGGGGTATGGAAGGCATTTTCATATTCATACAGATAAAATTTTAACTTTATCAGAGAATCTTCCTATTATAATTGAGATAGTTGATGAAGAAAAAAGATTGATTGAATTTATTCAGTATATAAAAGATTATATAAAAGAAGGTATAATTTCCCTTGAGGATGTAAGGGTAATGAGAATAAGAGATTAATAATATGAGAATAAAAACAAAAATGTTGAGAAGAGAGTTTATTTTATTTTTTATTATTTTTTTCTTAAAAACAATTTTAGTTTTTTCAGCCTCTATTGATATTAATATTATTAAAAAGACTTATTTTGATAGTGTTGAAAGCTTTAAGTTAGAAAATGGACTTAAGGTTGTTTTAATTAAAAAAAATTCTGCTCCTATTGTTTCCTGTAGAATTATATATAAGGTTGGTTCCAGATTTGAGGAGACTGGATATACTGGAATATCCCATATGCTTGAGCATATGATGTTTAAAGGTACTAAAAAACTTGGCACAAAGGATTACAAACTTGACTCTTTGGTATGGGTAAAGATTGATAGTTTATATCCATTAATGATGAACTTTTTGGAGAATTCTGATTCTCTAATGTATAAAAGAGTAAAAAATGAGTATGATTCTTTAATGAATATTAATAATAAAATTGCAATAAAAAATCACTACTTTTTACTTATGGATAAAGAAGGGGCTCAAGATGTAAATGCTTATACAACAAAGGATGGAACATTTTATTTTGCTACTCTTCCTAAAAATAAATTGGAATTATTTTTTGCTACAGAAAGCGATAGAATGATAAATAGTACATTTAGAGAGTTTTATACGGAAAGAAGTGTTGTAAGAGAGGAAAGAAGAAGAAGATATGAAAATAGACCAAGGGGAATGGCTTGGGAGAAGTTAATTGCTTATAGTTATATATCCCATCCATATAGAAATCCTGTTATTGGTTGGGGTGATGATATAGAAAATTATACAATAGATTACTTAAGATCATACTATAAAAAATATTATGCGCCTAATAATGCTATTTTAGTCGTTGTAGGTGATATTGATTTTAATAAAACAAAAAAATTGATAAATAAATACTTTTCTCATATTC
>JAMORN010000139.1 GCA_027063545.1 bacterium
CTCTTTTGATAATAGTTTTTTCTTTTTTACAGATTCATCAAAAGTAGAGGACTTTTCTCAAAATAGCGAGATAGGTATTGTGTTTGATCCAAGGTTTAATTATACTAGATTTATTATATTTAGAAACTTTTATTATTCAAATCATTTTGATAATACATATTCTCTTTCTGCTACAGCAACAATAGAAAAAGGTTATAGAATTGAGAAAAAATTATCCAATGATAATTTAGAGATAGATTTAAATACTGAAATTTCAAACTACAAATATAAAATGGTTGAGGATACCCTATCTAATATTAATCGCTATTTTTATGAGAATAAAATAAAAATTTTAAATTTTTCTCCATTTTATATTATCCCAGCATATTCTATTGAGAAGAAAGAGGAGCTTTTATTTAATGATAAAGTGTATTTTTACAGCATTTTCCCAACATTTGAGTATAAAAAGCATCTAATTTTTTCAACCACATTAAAAATAACCTATAGATATTTAGGAAATGATAGTATTTCAACATACAAATATATTGAAGACTATATAAAAGGTTATAACTATGATATTACTTCCAATATAATGTATAATACAAAGGCAAATTTAAATATAAGTGGAAATTACACTTATAAGATAAGAGGGGATAGAAGATGGCAACTTCTCTCATTAAGTATATTGTATTATTTTTAATAATTTTTTTTAATTTTTTATACTCAAAAAACCTTCAGCTTATAGAAGTTGATAGTTCATTTAATGATATAGACTTTTCTAAGAAGTATAAAATAAAGATAATTGGAATTGATAGCTTGGTTAAAGATAGTGTTTTTTATTATTGGAATATATACTCGCTTAAAGATTCCCTGTCAAAAGAGACTTTGAATAAATTTTTAAAAAAAATTACAAATATATATGAAGATATAGGGTATCTTGATGTTAAAATAGTTTATAAGGGTATGGAACCTTTTTTTTTTATCTTATTTGAAAAAGGAAATCCCTATAAAGTTAAAATAATAGAAAAGAGAAAAGGAAGTTTTTCAATATTTTATATAGGAGACTATAATAAAAAAATTCTAGAGTATTTATTTTACAAAAGATTAGAAAATTTAAAAAAAATAGGATATTTAAATTCATATATTTCCCTGGATTCTGCATTTAAGTTTAATGATACTTTATATATTTATACTCACATAGAAAATGGCAATTCCATAAATATTGATAGTATATTTGTTAATCCTAAAAAATATAATAGATCATTTTTTAAAACTATTATTTTATCTTTAGGTTCTTCTTACAAAGAGATAAATAAAAATTGTTCAAAAGTGGAGAAGACCTTTGATATTAAGATAGAAGATTCTATAATATATATAAATAAAGATAAAGGAATATTAAATTTATATATAAAAGAATTAAGAAAAAATTCTTTAAAAACAACATTTTATATGGATAGCTCAACATTTTTATATAATGTAAATATATATCTAAACAATCTTTATGGTTATCCTAATACATTAAGACTTTATGCAAATAAATTCAATAATTTTACCCAAAAGTATAAAATAGAATTTTCATCTATTGTAAGTTATAATATGTCTATTTCTCTCCATTTGGGTGGAGATGTATTTATTTATGATACAACAAATATTGAAAAAAACTATACAATGGGATTTTCTAGACCAATTAAAGATGAAAATAGATTTAAAATAGATATATCCTATAAAAATCTTGAAAAAAATAATGTTTATTTTAATAAATTCTACACTCTACAAATAAATTTTTACAATAAAATATACGATTCCTTATTTTACAAACACAGATTTAAAATATCTTTTAGCATAATATCAGATAAAAATAAAAATTTTTCCAATAGTTTAACATTTAAATACACTTTTCCATTAACATACAGGAGTTTTCTTTATAGAGGAGAGTATAACTATTTGAAAAATTTCTATTTTAACTATTACGATTATTTTGCTTATATTATATCACCAGAGGTTGTAAGAGGTTATAAATCTTTTATTATATATCCTGAAGAGGTTTTATCTTTAAAAAATAGTATTGGAGTTATAAAAGGAAGAAGTTTCTTTTATATATTCTATGATTATTGTATTACAAGGGATATTACAGATGAAATAGGAAAGTACAAAGGCTATGGAGTAGGTTTTGAAATAGTAAAGAATAGTTTTCTACTTATGTTTTTAGTAGGTTATAACAGAGAAGTTTATCTTTACAATCCACTTATAACAGTAAGCTTTACCTACTTTCTTTAATTAAAAGTTTATATAATCTAGAATCTATAGGAATAACAAGAATAGAAGATGAATCTATAGTATTTTCAAAAAACAGAAGATTTTCATATAATTTAAAGAATTTTTTATTCTTAGAGTAGGCATTTGAATATATAAAATAAGCTAGAGAATCTCCTTCTGCTTTTATATATTGAGCAGTTTTCTGAGCGTATGCTAAGATACTATCCCTCTCTCTATTTGTTTGAGCAATAATTTTTTGAGCAATCTCTTTACCTTCTGCCCTATATTTAGAAGCCATAGCCATACGTTCAGCCTCAATTCTTTTATAAACATTTTTTAAATTTTCCTTTGGAAGATCACTTTTTTTAATTCTAACATCAACAATTTCTATACCTAATTTAGAAGCTTTTTTATTAGAATTTATCTTAACCTTTTCCATCATTTCATCTTTTTCTTTTATTACTTCAGATAATGTATAATTACCAATAACATTTCTTATTTCAGAGAAAATTATTTCATGAAGTCTTAAATTTGCATTTTCTAGGGTTTTTACACTCATTTCAAAGGTATCTGGAGCAGCTATTCTCCAACAAGCATAATTATCAATAACAAGAGTCTTTTTATCTTTTGTAATTATCTCTGTTGGTTGAGCATCATATATAAGAAGTCTTTTTTCGTACTTTTCAACTTGCCACCATGGAAGTTTAAAATGTAATCCAGCGGTTTTTTCAACCTTTATAATCTTACCAAACTCTTTTACAACAACCTGCTCCGATTCATCAACAGAGTACAATGAAAAATAAGCAAAAATTCCTAAAATAAGAATTATAAACAAATATAATATAAACTTTCCTTTCATTTATTTTATCTCTTATTTATTTAATTTATCTAGGTTAAGTAAATTTAATGTACCACCTGATTTTGAGTCAATAATATATACCTTTGCTTTTGGAAGTACTTTATTTATTACTTCATAAAATAATTTAGTTTCAGTAATATTTGGATTTTTGTTGTATTTTTCTAAAAGTGTTAAAAACCTTTTAGTTTCACCTTGAGCTTTAGTTTCTTTTTCTATTTTATAAGAGATAGCATCTTGGATTATTTTATAAGCTTTTGCTTTGGCCTCAGGAATAGTTTTTTCTTTATATGCTATAGCTTCATTTATATATGTATTTTTATCCTCTCTTGCATTCACTACATCTTTAAAAGCCTCTGATACTGCAGGAGGAGGACTAACAAGTTGAAGTTGCACGGATAGTAAATGAAGGCCCAAATCATAATAAGACCATATTTCCTTAATTTTGTTATAAATACTCTCCTGAATTAGAGCCTTTCCAGTTGTTAATGCTTCATCAATTGTGTGATGTCCAATAACATTTCTAACCGCAGCCATGCAAGAGTTTTTTATAATTTTATCAATATCCTTTGCATTAAAGAGATACTTTTCTGGTTCAGAAACTTGATATTGAATAACTACTTCTAAGTCAACAATATTTTCGTCTCCTGTAAGCATTAAAGCCTCTTCTGGGATATGAACTTTATTACCATCATCATCTGTTTTAAATCCAATTTCTACTTTTCTAACCATGGTTGTAGGCACAATATCAACTTTTACAATAGGGTAGGGAAGAGTAAAATGAAGACCTGGTTTTGTAGTTCTCCAGTATTTACCAAATAGTCTTTCTACTCCCATTTGATCTGAATCAACTCTATAAACAATCCAAGAATAGTTAAAAAAAGAGAAGCTAGCTAAAATAGCAAGTCCTAAAATTACAATAATTAAATAAAAAATATTTTTAGATGTGCTTTTCATATTATTTTTTTAGTACAAATTAGGTTGTAATTCTTTTGTATTTTTCCAAATCTTATGAGTAAATCCAAACCATCTTGTAGGTTTCATATAAATAAAATAAGAAAAAAACTCTAAAATTTCCATAAAAATTTTTTCAATTTCTTTTTCTTTAAACTCATTATAATAAATGTATTTAAATTTAATCTTCCATTGACCATTTTCTTTAATAAGCACACAATATAGTATATCTCTTTTTTGTTTTTTCGCTAATTTCAGTGGGAAATCAGATATAAGAGTTTTTTTATTTAAAAATTTATATATACTTCCAGTTCTTAGATTTTGATCTATAAGAAAAATAGTAGGGTATTTTTTTATTATATCTAAGTTATTTAGAATATTTTTCATTTCTATAGGTATTTCATATAATTTTTCTCTGATATTTTTTAATAAATTTTCTGTATAGGGATTTGAAAGCTTTTTATAGATAACAACTTTAGAAATATCTATATTAATTCCCATAATCTCCCAGTTATTAAAATGTATTGTAATTATTATAGGATTTTTTTTAAGATATTTTTCTATATAAGAGATATCAATGCTATAAATATTTTTAATTAACTCTTTTTTATTATATATAAGAATTATTTCAATAATGTTTTTTGCTAATATATAATAGAAAATTTTGTAGAATCTTTTAGATGGATTTTTGTTAAATATATACATGTAATTTTTTCTTATAATTTCTTTCCGATACCCTATGGTATAGAGTATAAAGCTAAATATATAGATGATAGGTTTTATTAATTTATAGGGAATTAAATAAAAAAAATAAATTAGGATTTTTACAAAGAGATATTCTAAGAGATGTTTAATTTTCTTTATCATTTATTTCTTCAAAATCAACTTCTATAACATCTTCTTCATAAAAAGGCTTTTTTTGATTTATATTATAAGAGCGGTCAAAAGAATTTTCATCTAAGTTTTCTGTTTCATTTTTTATATTATCAATAATTTTTTTTATTTTATATATAACAAATAAAATAATACTAACAAAAATTAAAAACAACCCAAATATAACCTTGGCAGGAATAAGCATTAAAATTATAAAAAGTAAGATTAAATAAAACCATAAATTTTCTTTTAACATATTAAAAAAATAAAATAAGAAATAAAATTTTCCAAAAAATAAAGGAGAAAAAAAATGAAAAAAAAGTTTATTTATATTCAGATAGTTATTTTATTCATTTTACTAAATACATCTATATATTCTCAAACATGTTATAATAATTTTAGAGGTAAAAGATATAAATTTGTTTTAGAAAAGGTTATTGATGGCGATACATATAAAGGTTATATAAATGGGAAATTATATAAAGTTCGATTATTAGGAATAGATACTCCAGAGATTCCCCATGGGAATGATAAAATATCAAAAAATAAACCAAATAAATTTTATGGTATTAGTAAAGATATTCTTGATATATATGGAAAAAAAGCAACTTTGTATGTGAAAAATATAATACATAAAAGAGATATACTTACTCTTATGTGTTTAAACAAAAGAGATAAATATAAAAGGCTTTTATGTTATGTTAAAAAAAATGATTTAATAATTAATGAAATTCTTTTAAAAAAGGGACTGGCAAGAAGCTATCCTTTTTCTAAACACCCATGCTATGATAGATATAGACTATTAGAAATTAGAGCTATCTGTAACAAAAAGGGTTTATGGAAAAATTTAAGCCTCTCCCCTTAAAAGAGAGGAGAGGCATTTTATTATTTTGGAGGGGGAGAGGAGGGGAGAGAGTTTTATTTGATATATAATTCTCTTGGAGTGTAGTTTGTATGTAGGAGTTTATGTGCCTTCGGCCCATTTGGACGGCCTAAGTATTCTTTATAAAGTTGTTGTATATATGGATTTTCATGGGAACATCTAATTTTTGCTTTTTCATCATCAGTATAAAGGCCTGCAGCTCTTTTTGCTCTTATTTCATCAGTTGCTCCATATGGCTGTCCACCTCCGCCAACACATCCTCCGCGACAAGCCATAACCTCAATAAAGTGATATGGGGTTGGTTCACCTTTTTTCTTTGCTTCTAATACTTTCTTTAATACATATTCTACGTTAGCAAGACCATGTGCAACAACAATTTTAATTTTTGTACCTTTTATATCTATTTCTGCTTCTTTAACCCCTTTTAGTCCTCTGACTTGTTCAAATTCAACTTTTGGTAGTTTTTCTTTAGTTATATAATAATAAGCAGTTCTTAATGCAGCTTCCATTACTCCACCTGTTACTCCAAATATTGTACCAGCACCGGAGTAGTATCCTAAAATGTTATCTGCTTCCTCATCCTCTAAATTCAATACATCAATACCTGAAGATTTTGCCATTCTAACAAGTTCTCTTGTTGTTAAAACTACATCAATATCCTGATAACCACTAGCAAACATTTCATTAGATCTTGTTATTTCATATTTTTTAGCCGTACATGGCATTATAGATACCATAAAAATTTTACTAGGATCAATATTATTTTTTTCTGCATAGTATGTTTTTGCTAACACCCCAACCATCTCATGAGGAGATTTAGCAGTAGAAAAATGCTCTATAAGTTCATGATAATATTTTTCCAGATAATCTACCCAGGAAGGACAACAACTTGTAATAAGTGGGAGTTTTTCTGGTTCATTTAAGAATCTATGAACAAACTCTGTCGCTTCTTCTATTATTGTTAAGTCTGCCCCAAAATTAGTATCAAATACAGCCTTAAATCCTAATCTTCTAAGTAAAGCATATATTTTTCCTGTTAATAATGTTCCTGGTTCAAGCCCAAAACCTTCTCCAAAAGCAACTCTTACGGCAGGGGCTATTTGAACAACAGGATATTTATCAGGATCTCTCAATCCTTCCCAAACTTCTTCTACCTGATCTTTTTCAACAATAGCACCAACCGGACAATGAGCACTACATTGACCACATTTTAC
>JAMORN010000140.1 GCA_027063545.1 bacterium
ATCATGATAGTATATTTACCAGTTTTTGTTGAAACATATACAATCTTACTTAGAAAACTAGTCTTTTCACCTATAAGCTGAGAAACTATAAAATCTGAGTATTTATGGTATACCCTTCTAAATTCCTTATCTTTAAAAATTGAACTCATTATTACCTGTCCACTAGAACCATCTAGAATATCGCCTTTTAATACGTAAAACTCATTTTCTTTTTTTATATATGATTTTATAATATATAAAATAGGATTTGATTGAGTATATATGCCAACAGGGGATATTCTAAAAAAATTGGAAAATTCAAGATCAAACTTTAAAATATTAGTACCTTCAACTAATTCTTTATTATTTATATTAGAACCTGTAGTTTTAGAGGAATCTACGAATATATCTATTTTTTCAAAACTTTTTTTTATACCTAAGTAAACTTCCTGAGAATATATAAAATTTGAATAAAGAAATATCCAAAAACTATAAATACAAAAACCTATTATTAACTTTTTACTCTTTAGCTTCATATATAAAAGTAAAATGAACAGCTAAAAAACTATTTCCTTGATTAACATAAGCTGATGGTAATGGGGGTAGTCTTGTTATTTTCACAGCTCTATATGCTAATCTATTTAATAATTCACTTTTTGACTTTTTTTCAAATTTTATATTTGTTATTTGTCCATTTTTCTGTATTTCAAAATAAATTATTACTATGTTATCTTCAACATCTATTTTATATGGAACAACAAAATTCTTATATATTCTTGCCTGAATAATATTTAAATAATAATTATAACTAAACTCCTGTTCTGTTTGTATTACCTTACTATTTTTATTTTCTTTCTTTTCGGCTTTTTTTTCTTTTTTAACCTCCTCTTTCTTTTCTTTTTCTTGCTTTAACTTTTTATACTTCTTTTTTATGGCTAACTCTTTTTTCTGTTCTTTTACTTTTTCTTCTTTTGCTTTTTTCTGAACCTCTTTTGGTTTTCCCTCTATTTTTTCAGTGTTTTCTTTCCCCTCTTCTTGCTTTTGCTTTACAATTGTCTTTTCCTTAAATACCTCAATATTCATTATGATAGGCTCTTGAATAAAATTTATTTCAATCCTCTTAGGTTTATATATTATTATTAAAACTATAACAAAAATATGAAATACTATAGATATAAAAATGTACTTGAGCCTCATTTATTTTCTTCTTTTTTAGGAGGTGTGGTAACAAAGCCTATTTGTTTATAACCTATCTGACGAATATTTCCTATTATTTTCAAAACAAAACCATAAGGTAAACTCTCATCTGCTATTAATAAAATAGGTAATTCTCTAGGATGTAATTTGGCCTTTAAAAAATTATATAACTCATCTTCTGATATTCTTTTATCATCTAAATAAATATTTTTATCCTTATCTATTGTTATTTTTATATTTTCTTCTATTTCTATATTCTCTGCCTTTACCTTTGGTGTTTTTACCTTTATTGCTTGTGTCATCATTGGAGCAGTAATCATAAAAACAATTAAAAGTACAAATGCTATATCTATAAGATTGGTTACATTTATATCCTGCTTTTCTATCTCTACCCTTCTTTTTACAAGCATATAATCTACCTCTTTAAGTAATCTTCTAAAATTGTATATATATTTATAATTTCAGTTTCTCTTTTTCTTGCTATTCTTGAAAAGATATTATAAAAAATAGATGCAGGAATAGCTACAACTAAACCAAAGATTGTTGTAATAAGAGCTTCTGCTATACCTGGTGCAACTACTGCTAAAGAAGCCTCGCCTTTTATTCCTATTTCTAAAAAGGCACTCATAATACCCCAAACAGTTCCTAATAGTCCTAAAAATGGGGAAATATTAGTAATCATACTTAAAATATTTAATCCTGAAGATAATTTTTCTATCAAAAGATTTGTTTCTACTTCAACTAATTTCTGGCGTTTATCTCTGGGTAATGATAGTTTTTCTATAATGTTATTTAATAATCCGAAATCATCCTTTAAATTCTCAATAAAAAAGTCATATCTAGGGAATCTTTGATAAATTCTAAAAAATTTCTTTATATTATTTCCTAATTTAGAAAAAAATATCAATCTATCGAAAAATATTGCCCAACTTATAGTAGAAAAAGCTAAAAGAAGAAGCATTATTATTTGAACAAAAACAGAAGAATTTTTCACCATAAAAAATAATTGACTTAGCATTTTATTCTCCTTTATTGGATATATTTATTTTATTTTTTATCTCCTCTTTTATTTCAGGTAAAATTTCTTTAAATTCCTTTAGCCTTTGTTTTAAATCTTCCTTTATGATTCTACTAACTTCTTCTATATTCTTTTCATTAAAAGCATCAGATAGTTTATTAAATTGAGAAGCTATATTGGATAAATACTCTAAAGTAGACATGCCTGTTGTTAATTTTTTATTGAGATCAATATAATTAAAATTAGTCATAGAAGTAAAAGCCTCATTAATCTGCTTTATACCTTCAATAAGATCCTGAAGTTGAGAATAAGCTTCCAATAATTTATCTTGATTTAAAAAATTCTCTGATAAATTATTCAAGCTATTTTCTATATTTTTTAAATATTCTTCTATATGATCTAAAATTTCTATGGTTAAATTATCTAAATTTTCCGAGAGTATTTCAATTTTATCAATATAATCAAGACTTATATCATTATCTTCATCCGAAAAATCAAGTGTATGGTTTAACTCATCAACTCTCACTTCAATAATAGTCTCTTTTTTTTCCTCAAGTTGTTTTTGAATATGTTGTAATAATTGATTTAAAGTAGTAAATTTTTCTTTATCAATTGGATATTCTTCCCCGTTTAAATAAACTTTTTCCATAATAATTTCTCCTTTTTTATGTTAGTTAATTAATAATGAATCACCTATTATTGTAAAAATATAATTTATATTCTCTCCATTTTTCATTAAATGAATAGTACCTCTTTCATTATTCATAATATCATTTTGGATAAAATATTCTATATAGTTTAATGAATCCTGAAAAAAAAGATGATATATATTTACAGCATTATCCATATAGTAAACTGCTAAACTATCAGTGGTTATTTTTAATTCTTCTATTACAATACTTTTTTGATCTATCTGTTTTCTACTATACTCTAATAAATCCCAATTTTCCATACACTCATTTTTAAAAATATATTTTTCCCTAAGATTTTTTTTATTATTATAAAGATAAAATAATAAATTCAATGAATCCTTTACTAATATTATACTATCACCATCATTATCTTCACCAATTAATGAATCAAGCCATAAACAATTTTCTTTAAAATAACCTGTTCCTGATATAGAAACAGAATCCCTATTTAAAAATCTATTAAAAAAGCCTATAAAGTTATATATTGAATCTCCTTTAATACTTCCATTTATATTAAAATCTTCTCCTTTTACTTCTAACTTATTATTTTTTATATAATAATAAGATAAAATAAAATTACTATCTTGGGCTATTAAATGTTGAATTAAAGAATCTTTATAATAGTTTATTTTTTCTATAGTATCTCCTATAGAATTTAATATTACTTTTGTATAATATTTAAAAAAATCTGATGAAATTAAATCTCCTTTAAGATTAATATTATTATCTATAACAGAAAATATATGTTCTGAATTCCCATAATAATAAAATTTTACCTCTTTATAATTTTTCAAATTAGGATAAAATTTTAATGAATAATTCTTTTGACTATTATCTATATAAACAAGATTATAAAAAATCGAATCTATATCATTATAATAAATCATGTCTCTATTTTGATTACTACTAATAAAGAAGATCTTAATATATATCAAATCTATTGCTCTATTTTTAATATTTATTGTATCTACGACAATTTCTAAATAGTTTAATGTATCTTTAAGGACTTTACCTATAGAAGATACACCTATTGAATCATCAAAAAATATTAACATAATAGGGTAAAAACTAAAACGTAAACTATCTTCAGAAAAAAGACTAGTTTTTAACGTTGGGAATAGTGAGAAATCTCTATTATCTATATTATACTCTTCTATATCTTTTATAATAAAAAAATCTATATTTGAAATTATATCTTCTGATGGTGTAATATTGTAATCCTTAACACATCCTGCTACATTTAAAATTATAACAATAAAAAGATATATTAAAAAACCTCTCTTATACAGATTAAATCCTGTATAAGAGAGGTTAATACTTTTGTTTATATATTTAACCAAATTATTCTTCCATGTTTGAGAAGACGTTTTTTCTTCTTTTATTCCATCTTCTTTTCCATCTACTTAATCTTCTCTTTTCTGTTTTTGCTTCTTTTACTAATGATGGATATTTAGAAGCATATTTATTTATATATGCATCTAAAATTTCCATAGCCTCTTGATATGTTGGAGCATCATTTGCTTTTGTAATTGCTGTGTTAAGCTCTGCTACAGCATCCATATATTCCTGCATGCTCTCTTTAAGTCTCTTAGCATGTTCATCATCAGGATTTAATTCCAAGGCTTTTTCAATATACCTTACAGCTAAAGTATATTGATTCTTGCTTTTGGCATCTTCTGCCATTTGAACATATCTTGAAGCCTCTTCTTCAAGAGCCTGTCTTTTACCTTCTATAAATTGAGTTAATGACTCTATATAAGGAGAATTTGGAAAATATTTTTTATATTTTTCATATAATGCTAAAGCTATTTTCATTGTTTCACCATCTTCTATTTGAAGACCTGTGATAAAGCCGTATATTCTTTGTTGGTATGCATTTAATAATTTAAAATATCCTTGAGAGTTAGGGAATACCTGTTTATACATTGATATTATTTCAAAGGCTTTATTAACATCTGTAGTATCTACTATTTCTAAATTAAGATATCTCATCATCATTGTATTATCTAACAATGTCTCTATTTGTTTTACTAACTCTGGATTTCTACCTCCAAAAGCATTTCTAAATGCGAGTAATTCTCTTTTTGTCCTTTTAGGATCAGCTACAATGACAGAAGCACTATTTCTTATGTATGTTGTCCATTTTTTTTCTAGTTCCTTCTCTACTAAATCAGAATATTTTGATCCTTTAAATTCTGCTCTGAATTTTTGGACATTATTATAATATTTTATAGCATCATCTAAACTTCTTATAGGTGTTGAAGTAAAGTAGGTATACAATAACTGTTCAATATATATTTTTAACTTTTTAGCTTCTTTAGAATTTGGGAACATTTTTATAAATGCATATATCTCATCTTTTTGTTTTTCATAATCAGCAAAGGTTATAGAAGATAAATTTTGGTATTTTTTATACCATGCTTTTTTAAGTTTTACCTTCATCTTTTGAGCTTTATCTTTAGCATGAGGGAAATACTTTATTATATTATCAATTGCCTTAGCTGCCTCTATATAATTACCTTTTTTAATATTATCTTCTACCTTAAATACTCTCAAAATTTCTCTAGCACTAAAGAATGGTATTTTTATAGATAATATATAAACATATCCTTCATAATTCTTTCCTGGATCATCTATTTTCATCTTTTTACAATCCCATTTTAAAGTAATCATTCTGGACTTTATAACATCTTCAGGTAGATGGGTCTCTTCTGCCAATTGTCTCACTAATTTTTCTTCTAACTCTTTCCTTTTTTCCACCTTAAAAGTCTGATCATACCATTTTGTTTTATACTCAGATTCTGTTTTAAATTCAGCAGGTTCAAATAAAACAGCTATTATTCCCCTATTAATTAATTCCTGTACTTTCTTATTATTAGGATCTAATGCCTTGGCATATAACCACTTATTATATGCTTCATAATATTGCCCTGTAGCGTATAATAATTCTCCAAATTCTATTATTTTTCCCACATCATGAGGATGTTTTTGAAGATCACGATTAACTTCTATTAATTTTTGAGGGTCTGGATTTGGAATACCCAATTCATTTCTTATAGAAGAAGAAGTTGTACCACATTTAATTAGAAATGTAGAAATTATTAAAAACATAAATAAAGATAAAACTTTGTGTTTTCTCATACTGCCTCCTTTTTTCTCAATTTACTTGCATTCGTTAAGTATAATATAAAAATTAAAAATTTAAAATAAAATATTATATATCAAAAATCTGAATCAATTTTGATTTTAATTTATCCAGATTATTTTCTTTAGTTATATACTCTCTAAATTCTCTAGCATTCCTTATATTTTTTATATACCACATTAAATGTTTCCTAAAAAAAGGTAAAACATTTATTTCTGGATTATACTTCTCTAAATATTTTATATGTTTTAAAATGATATCTAATCTTTCTTTTGGTTCTAATCTTTTATACTCACCAGTATATATATAATCTTTTATTTGTTTGAAAATACAAGGATTATTTAAACTACCTCTTGCTATCATAACATTACTTATTCCATAATTATTCATCACATTTAAATAATCTTCTACCGAAAAAATATCTCCATTTCCTACAACAGGAATTTCTAAATAATTATTTAAGTCTGCAATCCAATCCCAATTTGCTTCTCCAGAATAAAATTGGCTTCTAACCCTACCATGAAATGTAATAAAATCAGCTCCTGCTTCTTGGGCTATTTTTCCTACTTCTTTATAATTTATACTATTTTTATCCCAACCAGCTCTTATCTTTACAGAAACTTTAATATTTCTATCCCTTACAACATTTTTTACTTCTTCTATTATTTTTCCCAACAAATAAGGATTTTTAAGAAGAGCGCTACCATATCCCTGTGATACAATTTTTTTTACAGGACATCCTGCATTTACATCTATAATATCTGGTATAAATCTAGAATTTAAAATAAACTCAACAGCATACCTAAACAATTCTACTTTATTACCAAATAATTGAATAGCTATAGGTCTTTCTATTTCCTCAAATTCTAGTAATTTTTTTGTTTTTGTATTATTATAAAACAAACCATTTACACTAATCATTTCTGTAAAAACAACATCAGCCTCACA
>JAMORN010000141.1 GCA_027063545.1 bacterium
AAACAGAAGGCTAGAATGAAATATATGGTAATAGTGAAAAATCCGAATATATATATAGATTCTCCAATGAGTGCTTATGATTATTTATTAACAGTACTTTTAAGAGTTAGAGAAATGTATGCAACATTACCTGATATAGATGAAATAATTATTTCTGCTGAAGACCAAATTATATATGATATTATTGTACAAATACTTGACATAGCAAGATTAGCAGGCTTTAAGAAATTAATGTTTGCTAAGTTAAGAGTATAAATTGTTTTAATATTAGTTAGGAGGATATGTCTTATGATGCATAGAAAAGAAAGAGAGGATGCAAAATTACAGATTACCTCATTGATGGATGCAATGACAATTTTGCTTCTCTTTTTACTAAAAAACTTAAGTACAGAAGGAGTTATTTTAACAAATGCAGATGATTTGGTACTTCCTCTATCTATAAGTGATAAGGCTCCACAAGAGATGACAGTACAGATAGCTATAACACCAAAGAAAATTTTAGTAGATAATATACCTATAGTTGATGTGGCTGTTGCACGTCAAGATACTATTAAAAGTATTCAATATACAATAAAGCCACTGGAAAAAGAATTAAAGAAGCACTATGAAGAAGAGCTCCAAATGGTTAAAATAGGAGCTTTAAAAAAAGTTAAAGGAGAGATAATAATACAGGCTGATAAAAATACTGAATATGATATATTATATAAAGTGCTTCTTACATGTGGGTCTGTTGGGTATAATAAAATTAAATTGGCAGTAATGAAGAAAGATGCCGATTAAAATGGAGGTTCTTTATGAAACAGTTTGATAGGGAATTTTTAATTCAAGAAATTGAGGAATTGAAAAGAGAAGATACAGATAAGTTTTTTCTAGGGGCTCTTTTCATTTCATTAGCTATTTTTATATTTTTAGCATGGCGTTTTAGTACAATGGAACCTCCGGTTGAAGAAAGTGATTTTTTTGATAAGTTGGATGAGGAGGTTAAGGGAAATTTGGTTGTAATGAAAAAAGAAGAGAAAAAAAAGCCACAAAAGAAAAAAGAAAAGAAAAAGAAAGAGAAGAAAAAGGTTGAGAAGGATAGAAAAGGAAAGAAGAAATTAAGAGAATCAGATAGAGTTGCATCTGGGGGTTCAAGAAGAGGTGGCGGTGATCCACGTGCAAGAGTTACAGCAAAAGGTGTATTAGGAATTGTTTCTGGAAAGATTAAAGGGCCTGCTATTGCAGATGCAGATCCATTTGGAAAGGGTGGGTTTGCTTCTGATATAGATGCGATTTTAATGGGTACAGGTGGTCTTAAAAGAGGGGGAGGCGGCGGTATAGGCCGTAAAGGAGTTGCAGGAATAGGTTTCGGTACAGGATATGGTTCAGGATTTGGAGGAGGAGCAGGTGGAGTTGATGATTTATTAGGTTCTTTAGCAGGTGGTGTGGGGACTGTTAAATTAAAGAAAAGAGGAAAGATTAAGGCTGTAGCACCTTCTTCTATTACTGGTGATGCAGAAGGTGGTGGAAGAAGTAAAGAAGAGATAAGAAGGGTAGTATTAAAACACTTAGGAGGTTTAAAATACTTATATAATAAATATTTGAAAAAGAATCCAAATTTAAAAGGAAAAATAACAGTAAAGATGGTAATTGCACCAAGTGGAAAGGTTATAAAAGTAGTTATTCTTGAAAGTACATTAAATTGTCCTGATTTAGAAAGAGAGATTGTTAGAGCTATTAAAAGATGGAGATTTAGAAGAATACCTAAAGGAACAGTTACAGTTATATACCCATTCCACTTTACTCAATAGTTTATTTGTATGGGTTATTTATGGATTATTAGTAAACATGATAGTAGAGAGGGAAATGTTTGGAATTTTCCAGACATTTCCCTTTTTTTATTATATATTAAAAATTATTTTTTTAATTAATAGAGTAGTTATTTGAAAAACAATAAAAAAAAGGAGATAAAAATATGGAAAGAAATGTGAAATATTTAGTGCTTATGTTATTTGTGGTCACAATATTATTTATTTTTATGTCTTGTTCAACAAATAAACAGAAAACCGAATTTAAAGTACTTCTTAGGATGATGCCAGCACAATATGAGTATTATACTCAACAGGTTATTCCAGAGTTTGAAAAAAAGTATAATTGTAAGGTAACTGTTGTTCAATTTGAAAAAATGTGGGATATAGAGAAGATTTTAAAATTAGAACAGCAAAAAGATTCTGCTAATATGATAGGAGTTGTAAAGGTCCCATTTGAAATGACAAGAGATTTAGCAAAGAAGGGATATTTAGAATCTTTTGATAATATTGTTGGAAAAGATACCTTAGAACAGGATGAAGCTATATATTATCCATTTGCTTTAAGTTTAGGGTATGTTGATGGCAAACTTTATTATTTTCCAAGAAAATTAGAAACAAGAATTTTAGTATATTTAAAATCTAAGGTTGAAGATGCTGTGAAAAATTGGCAAAAGTTTAAACCACAAATTGATAGTATATTAAAAATAGAAAATGGGTATGGATTACCAAAGGGATATACACTAGAATCTGATCCTAATAAATGGGATTATTATGATGTCTTTGTAGTAGGATACTATTGGGCAAATACTGAATATAATGGTGTAAAAATGCCAAGATATGCTCATAGAGCAAAGAATTATGAAGGAACTGCTTTAGGATTAATAGAAAGAGCATATAGATTAAATGCAACTCAAGATAGTATAGTAAAATTGTTAACTAAGCCAGTAGTTGATATGTATAAATGGGAAGCGTTATATGTGAAATATATTTATAATCCATTAATGTGGCAAGAAGGCTGGAGTGGTTCTGGAATATGGAATGCTTTCAAAGATGGAAAGGTGTTTATGGCAGAAATGCAACAAATAGATTGTTTTTTCTTACATGGTTGGCCAAATTCGCCTGAAATGATGGGATATGTTAAAAATCCTGATGATTTAGGTTTTGCTTTAGTACCTAAAGGAGTTTCTTTAGAACTTGATAAAGATGGTAATCCAGTTTATACAGGTACAAAGAGTATTACAACAGGTGGTTGGTGGTGGGGTATTCCTAAAACTGCTAAGTATAAAAAGTTAAGTTATGAATTTATAAAATTTGTTACTAGTAAGAAGATTCAAGCACAGGAAGTTGCCAAATATGGAATATTACCTGTAAGAAAAGACTTAGTGTTTAAATTACCAGAAGTTTTTGATTATGGTTGGGTTGGAGAGATGTTTAAGGTATCGTCTGAACAGGTAAAAACAAATGGAACAACAGTTGTACCTTTAATAGCGGATTATCCAACTCTTGCTAAATATTATATTGATATTTGGTATAAAGCTGTAGTGAATGTTTATAGTAAAGATAAGTCTAAAAAGATTAATGAAGCTGAGATAGTAAACTTTATTAAGAAAAATTATGAAGAGAAAATTGCTAAATTGAAAAAATAGTTTTATATGAAGATTTTAAAAGAGTATCTTTTTGAATTAATAATTATAGCCCCAGCAACTTTATTTTTGCTGGGGTTTTTTATTTTAATTTTATTTTATCTTATAGGTGTTAGTTTTTTTCCTCAAGGTGATTTTACATTATCAGTATATAGTGCTATTTTTGAAGATCAAGAGTTTAAACGAATAGTATTAAGAACTATAATTTTTGTATTTATAGGTACCCCTCTTGAACTTATATTATCTATTATTTTTGCTATTCTTTTATTTAATAAAGGTATTTTATCGTCTATTGCAAGGTCATTATATATTGTACCTTTTGCAATTCCCACAATAGTTACAGCAATAGTTCTTTTTGTATTGTTTGACTATCCTGGGGGGCATATAAATGTTTTACTTCAGGGAAAATATTTTATATTCCCTTTTAAAATCATATCTGAGCCAATAAATTGGAGAAGTTCAGAATTTTTATCTTTATTTGTATCTATGTTGGGTAAATTATGGAGGGATCTTCCTATTTCTACGTTTATAATATTAACAGGATTATCAAATATATATAAAGAAGAGATAGATAGTGCCAAAGTTTTAGGAGCTGGAGATTTTCAGATTTTAAAACATATAGTTATACCAGAATTAATACCATCAATTTTTACCGTATTATTTCTAAGATCTATAGAGTTTTGGAAGGAGTTTATCTTCCCATTTATACTAGCCCCTAGATATTATTTAATATCAACAGTTATTGAAAATTACTATCATAACTGGAATATGGTAGATAAAGCAAGTGCAGTTTCTCTAATTCTGTTAGGATTTATAGTAATAACAATAATATTAATACGCTTTTCTATGAATTTATTAAGATTTTTTACTTTCAGACTGGTTAAAAACTATGAGATTAAAAATTAAAAATTTAATAATTAATTTTGGACTTCTTTTGATTATAATAGAGACATTGACTCCAATATACTTTATGATAAAGTATTCTATTTCAGATAGAGATAGTATTATCACAGGAGGCGATGTAATTCCTCTATGGCCTTATCATCCTACATTTATGGTTTATAAATATCTTCTTTCAAGCCCTAAATTTATAGATGTTTTCTTAAATAGTGTTAAGGTTGCGGGTTTTACATTGCTTTTTGCTCTTATGTTAGGTGTTCCTATGGCCTATGGTTTATCAAAAATAAAAAGTGTTTATAGAGATTTTCTTTTAGTTTTTTTGATGTCTATAAGGGTGTTTCCTGATATTGTTTCAGTTATTCCTATTACAGAATTTTTTATCAAATTAAACTTAGA
Organism: bacterium; assembly: GCA_027063545.1. Lineage (GTDB taxonomy): Bacteria > JAMORN01 > JAMORN01 > JAMORN01 > JAMORN01 > JAMORN01. The sequence continues at coordinate 4,730 of JAMORN010000141.1, forward strand.
TAATACAATTTTAGGAGTTAGTTTAGCTCATACCCTTTTGGCTTTGCCTTATGTAATTTTTATTTTATTAGCAGATTTTGAAAAGGTCCCTCCAGAAATAGAACTTCAGGCGTATAATTTAGGAGCATCTAAAACAACAACTTTCTTAAAAATAATTATGCCAATGGTAATCCCTTCTATTATAGTGTCTAGTATTTATATATTTATCTTGAGTTGGGATGAGTTTATTTTTAGTTATTTTATATTAGGATATGGAGAAATAGAAACTTTACCAGTATATTTAAATAAAATGCTTTCATTTCAACCGCCTCAGAATATATTAATGGGTGTAGCAGTACTTTTAAGTTTGCCAGTATTTGTTTTTGTTCTTTTAATCCAAAAAAGACTTTTAATAAATATTAAAGAAGGGGCATTAAAAGAATGAAGGAAATGTTAAGATTGGAACATGTATATAAAACATACAATAATACAGATGGAATAAAAGATATTTCATTTATTGTGAATAAAGGAGAATTTGTTTCTCTTCTTGGTTCATCTGGCTGTGGAAAAACTACAACTTTAAAGGTTATAGCAGGTCTTGAAAAGGTTAATAGTGGAAAGGTTTATATAGATGGGAAAGACGCTACAAATTTTCCTCCACAAAAAAGAGATGTAACAATGGTTTTTCAGAATTACGCTTTATTCCCACATTTTACTGTTTTTGATAATATTGCTTTTGGATTAAAGATGAGAAAGGTTAATGATTATGATATTGTAAAAAAGGTTAAAAATATTGCTTCTATACTTGAGATATCTGAATATTTAGATAGAAAGCCTTCAGAATTATCTGGAGGGCAAAAACAAAGAGTTGCTCTTGCTAGGGCTTTGGTAGTTGAACCTAAAATTTTACTTTTAGATGAGCCTTTATCAAATATAGATGCTGTTTTAAGAAGGACAATGATACTAGAATTAAAATCTCTACATAAAAAATTAAACACAACAATTGTTTATGTTACTCATAATCAACTTGAGGCTATTTCAATGAGTGATAGAATAATAATAATGAAGGATGGAAGGATTATTCAGGAGGATACACCTGAGAAGATTTTTACAAATCCAAAGAATAGGTTTGTTGCTTCTTTTATTGGAGAGTTTAAAATGAATTTTATTGAGGGTAGAATTGAAGAAAGAGTTGGAGATTTAAAGTTTGTTGCTTATAATGACATAGTTTTAAACTTAACAGACTATCAAAAGAGTAAATTATGGGCTTTTAAAGATAAATTTGTTATATTAGGGATTAGACCTTCTGATATATATATAAAACATCCAAGAGAAGGTCTTTTAGGTAATGATTTTTCAGGCGTAGTTGATATTATTGAACATTTTGGTATAAATAAACTTTTAATAGTAAAGATTAAGGGTTTCCCTATTACAATATTAGTACCTAAAGATTTTAATGTATCTGAGAATGATACCATAAGTTTTTCACTTTTACCAGAAAATTTTTATTTTTTTGATGTTGAAACAGGTGAAAATATTTTTTACGAGGTATAGAATTATGAAAAATTTAAAGATTAAATCATTATTATTATCATTAATTTCTTTAATAATAATTTTTTCCTGTTCTACCATAGATGTAAAAAAAGAACTGGAGAAAGAAATTCAAAAAGATTTAAATACAGCGGTTTCTTCAATAAAAGATACTTCCTATTTACTAAAAAAACCTTATTGGAAAATAAAGAGATTTGATATGGTATCAGGCACATTAATATCCTACGTAGCCATAGTAGATTTATTTTATTTAGATACAAATAAACTTCCTTACTTTCAAAGGATTGTATATAGATATAATGAACCCAAAAAAAGATGGGAGAGGCATAGAAAATATATGTTAAAAATATCTTTAGCTAATGAGTCGGGAAAAGAGTTAGATAAGTATATAACAGATTTTAATTTTAAAAAATAATTTAACAAGTAAAAAGATTTCTACTATTTTGAAGGTTCTGTTATAAAATAAATATAAAAAAGGGAGAAGTATGGGATCATTTAATTTAGCAGATTTTTTAGTTCATGGAAATATTATTTTAGCAACAATAATTGTATTCTTTTTTGGACTTTTGACTGCTTTTACTCCTTGTGTGTGGCCTATGTATCCAATTACGGCAAGTATTATTGTTGGAAGAAGTAAAGAAAATCAGACAAAGAGCAAAAATTTTCTTTTAACATTTATTTATGTTTCTGGAATGGCTTTTACATATTCAAT
>JAMORN010000142.1 GCA_027063545.1 bacterium
ATATATATCTAAAGAACCTAGAAGATATAGAATTAAAGATTTAGATGAGGTATTTGAAAGAAATATATTGAGAATTGAGATAATTGATGAAGAAAAAAAACTAAAGAATACTCCTATTATTAAAAGCAGAATAGAGTTTTGTGATTTTTTATATATATTTATTAAAAAAACTAAAAGAGTAAGGGAAAATAAAATAGAAAAAAGAAAAGTCATATTGGGAAGATTAAATAAAATAGCAAATGAAGCGCCTAATGCTCCCATACTTGTTATTCCGAGGGTATGTCCTGTGATTATAGGATTTTTAAAGAGTCTTTGATATATATACCCAGAGAGTGCAAGAATAATAGAAGATGAGATTATTGTAATAATTTTAGGGATTCGTATGAAAAGTAGAATATTTGCTATAATTTCTTTATTGTAGTTTAAAATAAAACCTTTAGAAAATAGGATATTTAAAAGAATACTTATTATGGATAAAATTAATGCTATAATAACTTTTTTCATATTAACTATAAAAGATAAACTTTTTATTTAATATTTTATAATCTAACCCTTTGTATTTTTCTTTAAAATATTCTGTGTTTATAAATTCCTCTATTGAGTTGGCACTTTTTATTTGATTTTTTTCTATATAAAGAATACAATCTGCCATATTTATATCATTAATATCATGCGATACTAATACTATAAGATAGTCTTTTTTTAATAAATTTAATTTTTTTTTCACAAAAGAAGAGGTATTATAATCAAGATTGTTAAAAACTTCATCAAGTAATAGAATTTTAGGGTTTTGATAAAATAATGAGAATATATTAAGTTTTTGAAGTTCTCCACCACTTAATTGTAGTAGATTTTTATTAATAATGTTGCCAATCTTAAACTTTTCATATATTTCACTTAGAAACTTATTTTCTTTTATGTAGTGAATAGAAAAATTTTTATTTAAACTTAAAAAGTCCAAAACATTAATATCATAAACAGTATTATTTTGAAAGAGTATTCCAACATATTTATAATATTCTTCAATAGAATACTTGAAAATATTGTTCTTAAAAAGTTTTATCTCTCCTTGAAATTTTTTATTGAGCCTTGCAATAGTTTTTAATAGAGATGTTTTCCCTGCTCCATTTTCGCCTATTAGTACATAAAGACCTTTTGAAAATGATAGATTTATATTTTTTAATATGGTATTATCTTTGTTGTAATAAATAGATACATTATTTAGAACTAACCAATTCATTTTTCTTTAATTTTACATCTATCTCTTCAATTAGTTTTTTAACAGAAATAGGCCCTGGTATTGAAGCATATTGAGTTTTAATAGAGATAAGATTAACATTTTTCTTTAATTTAAATAAAGGTTTAACGTTTTTTAAAGAATCACCAATAGAAAAATCAAATATTATTTCAGGATTTAGTTTTATTATATCTTCCAAAGAAAGTTTGTAATAACTTAAAGAACTATCACATACATTTTCAATATTAAATAAAGTTAAAATATCATTATAATAGGTTCTTTTACCAGCAACATAAAAAGATATATTATCTTTATTTAAAGAGGAGAGATATACCACCACTAATCCTTTTTTTCTTTTTGTATTTTTGTATTTATTTTTAATAGTACTTAAAAATTTTTTATACTCTATAGTATTATTTGTATCATTAATATTTAAAAGTTTTGAAACAATATTTATACTTCTTATAATATTATCTATACTATTTTGCTCTATTTTTAACTTTTTTATACCAGTTATTTTATTTACTCTACTTTCTTGTGCGGGAGTATATAATATTATATCAGGTTTTAAACTAATAATCTTTTCAATAGAGAAATCAACAATTCCACCAACAATTTCAACATTTGATAATTGCTTAAAATTTTTAGAGAATCTAGTTATACCAACAAGATTTTCAGGTTTGTTTAGGTAGATAAAAATTTCGGTAATACTAGGCGCAAGAGAAACAACCCTTAGATTATCTTTTTTTTCTATCGAAGAGGAAGAGCAACTATTTATAAATATTAAAATAAAAATGAAAAAAACTACTATATTAGTAATCTTCAAGTATTTCTGTATCATATATTTTGTATGGGATTTGGAATGTATAAACTACCTTTTTATAATTTGGATCATAAAATATTATTGAATAGTTTTGAGCTAGATTTTTTTGATATACAATATAATCATTAGTTAAGAAAAATGGATAAACAATAGAAGAATCGTCTAATATTGTACTGATAATATTATTTGAAAGGAGATTTATATTATCTCCATCAAGGTATAAAATAGAATCAGAGAGAATATCACCAATAAAAACTTTTGCATTTAAAGTGTTCTTTGAATAAATTGTTTGATATTCTACTTTTATACTATCATTAAGAATTATCTTTCCAATCTTATATGTTGTATCAGTAGGAGAATTATAAATTATTATAGGATATTTAAATAGTAAAGGAGAAGAAGTAATAAGAGAGGTAGAATCTACTGTTTGAATTATACTATCATTTATTACCTTAAACGCGTGAATATACCAAGTATTATTTGTATCATTTGATATAGATATAATTGTAGAATCATTTATTTGATTTATTTTTTGAATATTAAAATTACTATTTATATAAAGTGCTTTAACAACAGAATCTAAATTTGTATTTAATATTCCAATAATATTTTTGTATGCAATGTATATAATAGAATCATTCTTTATAGAAAAGTCTGAAATTAATTTGTCATATATTGTTATATCCTTTTCTAGATATAGATCATCAAAAAACTCTTCAGCAGTAAATATATGAAATATTGATAAATTATTTATAGAATCATTTTCTAAAACAACAAGTCTTTTTCCCCTTTGCTTCATTGTTTTATAGTTTTTGTATTGAAATTGATATATGGTAAAGTTTAAAGAATCTTTATTGGCAGAGGACAGATATTTTATTTTAAAAATAAAAAAACTATCTGTTACACCAAACTTAGATTTTATTGTTTTATATGGTATAATAGGCTGATCTTCTTCATCAGAACAAGAAGTGAAAGTAAATATAAAGATAAAACTTACAATTAGGATTTTTATGATATTCTTTCTAATATTTATAAATAACTTCAAAACTATAACTCCTTCCAGGTTCTGGGTATTTAGGGTTTAAAGTTACTCTATTATTTAAAATATTATCAAACCTTATATTATAAGTAATATAATTTTTTTGATAATTTAATACAATGTTTAACTTTAAATTAGAAGGCAAAAACCCATAATTCCCATATACGAGATATTGATAATCTTTGGGATGGTCATATATTATATTACTTTTAAAGGTATAACACATAGAACTATAGATTAAATCAGAATAAATATTGATACTTTTATTTATTTTCAATTCTGTATGATTTTTTATTCTATATTTGCTGGTGTATGGTAATATTTTATTAAAGTATATACCTTCTGTTTTATTTCTGTTATCAGAAATTGTTAAATAAATTTCGTTTTTTAATCTTTGGGTTCTGTAAAGGAAAAATAAAGTTAGAGATTTTATCTCGGCTTTTTCTATATTTTCAAATTTTATTAAATTATAGTTAGGGTAATATACACTTTTTATTATATTTTCAGCTTTTAAGTGAAAAATAGACATTCCTAGAATAATATTTGAGAAGATTCTTTTTATACTAATTCCATATTTAAATAAAAGTTTTTCGTTTTTTAAATAAGGATTAGGTATGATAAAATAGTTATCTCCAAATAGTTCTATTAAAGATGGTATTCTATAACCATTTAAAATAAAAAAAGCCATTAAATATTTTTTGGTATTTAGAATATTAAAAGTTAAAGAATAATCTGTTGTTATATTTTTAGAAGTATTGATAGAATCATATATAAATAATCTATTTACAAATAAAGCATTATTTTTGTAGTATGTCAAAGAGCCTTTAGCTACAATCTTTTTGTATTTTATGGAATTACTAATAATAAATCGATTTCTATAAAAACTTGTTAATGTTTGATTTAAAATACTATCAAAATTGTCGTAGTTTTCTTTTATGAGATTTACTGAAAGATTATTTTCTAAAAAATTTTGATAATATTTGATTTTTATGTTAAAAGTTTTCCTTTTATTATTGCTTTCTAAATTTGTTTGGTTAAAGAAATATAAGTAGGATGTGCCATATATGTCTTTTAACCTATTATAAATAATATGGTCATAAAATGTTATATGAAACATTAAATTATCACTTAATATGGTTTTAAAATAAAGAGAATAGATATTATAAAACTTTTTTTCTGATATTTGATACATTTCAGGGAAAAACACATTATGAAATGTAGAAAATTTATTGCCTGTGATGATAAAGAAATACAATTTTATTATTTTATTTTTTAAAATAAAATAAGGGGAATCTACATAAGTAAAAATTGTAGTTTGTTTTATTGGAGCTATATTGTATTCAATATAGTAATCATCATTGAGATTGTATAATGTGCCATTATAATTTAAGATAGAAAATCTGTTTTTGATATCTGCCCAATACGTTGAGAAAAATACATTAAATTGATTTTGATTAAAATAGATATTAGAGAAGATTTTTTTATTATTTAAAGAGTTGTATGATAATAGAGCTATATTATCTTTTATTGGGTTCATTTTAAACTTTAGGGATACACCTAAAGGATTATTTATTTCATCATCTCCATTATACTTAAGATAGACTTGATTTATAAAAAAAGAGAATATACTATAATCAAAAGATGAAGTGGTTTCTAAAGTTATAGGAATAGAATTTAAATAATAGTTGTTATGATATCCTCTTAATCCTTCAAACTTTATTTCTGAATAATTACCATCAGCATTTTTGGTTATATATATATTGGGATTTTGTTCTATAATTTGAGATACAGAAATTAGAGAACTAATATTTTTTTGTTTTTTTATTGAAAAATTTTTAATTTTTTTATATATAACGTAAATAGTATCATTATAATAAGTTGTATCTGAAGGATAAGAAAAAATGGGATTATTAAGAGCCATAAAAAAGATAAAAAGATATAGACAAATTAAGGAAATAAAAGTTTTATCTAAAATGGTTCCCCATCTATTTTGTGGTCGTTCTAAGTTTTTATTCTTAATTAGTTTCGATTTAAACATCTGAAATACTCTCCTCCAGTCAATATCATTTCAAAAAATAAAAAAATAAATCTAAAATAAGTAAAGTTCTTTTAGTATTAAAAAATTTTTTCTTTTTTCTAGTAAAATTTGAATAAATAAGGAGGAGAGGAATGATTGCTTTAGGAAGACAAGTAATTATAGAAATGTATGATGCAGATCCAAAGGCTTTAGCTGATGCAACAATTGTTGAGGATATATTCTTAGAAGCAGCAAAAGAAGCAAATGCTACAATTTTATGGAGTTATTTTCATCCTTTTGAACCACAAGGGGTAAGTGGGGTTATTGTTATAGCAGAGAGTCATTTTACTGTTCATACATGGCCAGAGTATAGATATGCTGCTATAGATATATTTTATTGTTCTGAAACAGTAAATGTGGAAAAGGCTGTTGAGGTGTTTAAAAGAAGATTTAATACTAAAGAGATAGTAATAGTAGGAGATTTAAATAGAGGGGTTATAGATACAGATGGAAACATGAGAATTCCTGCAAATATGGAAATTAAACAACCAGAGTATTATACATTCTCTTGGGAGAAAAAATTTAAAGAAAGCAATGCAAGAGCAATTTCCGCTTCTATTGATTTACATGATGTAGATTCTAGTTCAATGGAAGATATGGCAAAAATAGAACATTTCTTAAAAGAAATTGAAGATAAGTTTAATTTTATTCCTTCAGGGGAGATGGAAGTTTCTTACTCAAAGGAAGATAATGAGTATACAATAATTCTGCCAATGAAAAATTCTTCATTAACTTTACATGTTGATATAGACGAGAATAGAGTTGCTATAGATGCTTATAGCAATAGTTTTTTTGAGCCAAGGGAATTAGCAGAGTTTGCTTTAAAATATTTTGGAGGTAAACACTATACATTAGAAGTTGCTTTAAGAAAATAGGATAAGAGGCTCACTGAATTAGAAGTATAAGGAGATTATATGGAGATAAAAATAGGTGATAGTTTATGGTTTATTGAAGTAAGTGATTTATGGCCTGGTAGGGCTTTAGCTGTTGAAATTGAAGAGGTTTTATATAAGGGAAAATCTAAATATCAGGATATAGCTATTTATCAAACAAAGCATCTTGGAAAGATGTTGGTTTTAGATTATGCTATTCAACTTACCCAGTCAGATGAGATGGCATATCATGAGATGTTTGTTCATGTACCATTAAATGGGGTTAATTTTTCAGTTGAGAGAGTTTTAGTAGTTGGTGGAGGAGATGGAGGGCTTCTTAGGGAAATATCAAGGTATAAAGAGATAAAGCAGATTGATATTGTTGAGATAGATGAAGAGGTTATTAGGGTTTCAAAAGAGTATTTAAAATTTACAAGTATTGGTTTTGATGATAGTAGGGTTAATGTTTATATAGAAGATGGATTTAAGTTTTTAGATGAAAGGGAAGGTTATTATGATATAATTTTAGTTGATTCTTCAGATCCTGAAGGTCCTGCAGAGAGTTTATTTAGAAGTGATTTTTATAAGAAACTATATAGAGCATTAAAAGATAGAGGAGTTGTTGTTACACAGGGTGAAAGTATATGGCTTCATTTTGATAAGATAATAAAGCCTTTAATTGATGATATAAAGAATATTTTTGATAGAGTTGATTATTATAAAACTCAGATTCCTACATATCCTTCTGGTATGATAGGTTATATTGTAGGAATTAAAGGGGATTTTTCAATAAGAGAGCCTAAAGGAGAATTGGAATTTCAAAATGATTTGAGGTATTAT
>JAMORN010000143.1 GCA_027063545.1 bacterium
AATTAAAAATATTGATAAAAGGTTTTGAAAAATTACATCATGGGCTATAAGTTCACTTTTATATTTAGTTTGAGAGAGTAAAAGCACAGCCCCTAATCCTGTTGGAGCCATGGCTATTAAGAAAACTCCGTTTGGTATATTTATAAAAAAGAAATATTTTATTATATATAGTAGAGTTGGAAGGATAAAAAATCTATAAATAGAGGAAAAAAGTAGGTATTTTATATTCTTTTTTATATTTCTCCCTAAAGGCAAAAGAAGAAAGGATAAAAATAACGAAAATCCAAGAACAATAGGGATAGTAGATTTAAGATTAAATAATGGAGGAGAAAAATAGCCTAAAATTAAACTAATAGCAATTAAAGAAAAATATAGAACCATAGTTTTAGAAAATAAATTTTTCTTTTTAAAATTACTAAAAAAGGAGGAAATCGATGAAGATAATAGAGGAATATAATGGAAAAAAACTACCTCATCCTATATACTCATGGGCTGATGAGATAGAAGAAGAGGCTTTTAACCAAGCTGTAAATATTGTCCGTATGCCTAATTTATACAAACATTTGGCAATAATGCCTGATGTTCATTCAGGATATGGTATGCCTATAGGGGGTGTTGCTGCTTTTGTGAATGTTATTATTCCCTATGCAGTGGGGGTTGATATAGGTTGTGGTATGATCGCAAGAAGACTCAATATAAAAAAAGAAGATTTACCAAAAGAGATTTTAGGGATGTTTATTAATAGAGTGAAAAAAAAGATACCATTAGGATTTGAACACCACAAAAAACCTAGACACTGGGACAAAATAGATGAATTTGATGATATCTATATATTAAGAATACAGAAAAAAGAGGCGCTTCATCAACTTGGAACCCTTGGAGGAGGAAATCATTTTATTGAAGTAGATTACGACCAAGAGGGTTATGTATGGATTATGATCCATTCAGGTAGCCGTCATGTAGGAAAAGAAACAGCAGATTATTATCATAGACTAGCAGTGGAGTTTGTTGAAAAGTATTATAAAAAAACATTATCAGATAAGAATTTAAGCTTTTTTTATTTAGATAGTAAAGAAGGACAGGAGTATTTTAAGGCAATGAATTTATGCCTTGATTTTGCTTATGAGAATAGATATCAACTTATGGAAGATGTGCTTGATATACTTCACACATTTGTCTATTTTGAAATAATTGATGAGGTTCATATTCATCATAATTTCGCAAGTGTAGAGAGACATTTTGATAGAGAGGTTATAGTGCATAGAAAAGGAGCAGTTTTAGCAGATAAAGGAGTTAGAGGAATTATTCCAGGATCAATGGGGACAAAATCTTATATTACTAAGGGGAAAGGTAATCCTTTATCTTTTAAGAGTTCTTCTCATGGAGCAGGAAGGGTGATGAGCCGTCATAAGGCTATGAAAACATTAACTATTCAGGAAGTAGAAGAGGCTATGAAAGGGGTAGTTCATTTGCCGTTTAAGAGTAAAAGACAACTTGATGAGGCTCCACAGGCTTATAAAGATATCGATGAAGTAATTAAACAGGAAGAGGATTTGATAAATATAGAGTATATATTAAAACCAATGGCAGTAGTAAAGGGATAAAATTAATTGTTTATTTTTTAAACAATTAATTTTATATTTTTTTAGTAATAATGAAAAAATAGGGAGTTGTTTATGCTTGAACGTTTTAAACCTATATATTCTGAGTTTTTAACCCCAATAGCATTAATATTTAAAAAATTAAAAATAAAACCCAATATTATTTCAATATTGGGAGCTTTATTATTAGTAATAGGTTCAATTTTTATAGTATTTCATAGATATTATACAGCTTTATTTATAATGTTAGTTGGTGGATTATTGGATGGGGTTGATGGTAAAGTCGCAAGAGAAACAAAGAATGTTACAAAATTTGGAGCATTTTTAGATTCCACAATGGATAGGATAGCTGAGATTTTAATAGGGGTTATTTTATTTGTTTATTTATATAATTTAGATATTAATGAATTACTTAAAGAATTTATTCTATATTTAGCAATATATGATATGGGAGTATTTATGCTTATATCTTATGTAAAAGCTAGAGCAGAGGGATTGGGAATAGAGTGTAAAGGAGGAATATATCAACGGAGTGAAAGAGGGCTTTTATTAGGTATCTTACTACTATTTAAACAAGTAGGAATAATAGTTTATGTAGTATTAAGTGCAATATTAGGTACTTATACTGTATATCAAAGAATAAAAGAGGTATATAATAATTATAAATTTATGATAATTCAAGAAGGAGATGTTAAAGATGGTTAGAATTTGTGTTATTTGTGGTAATGAACTTATACATGAGGATGAATATACAAATGTATGTTATAGATGTCAGGATAAATTATTGGAGAATTTTCCTTTAATAGGGGAGATATTAAATTCTTTATTGTTTGAAGTTATAAATGATTTAACTATGGAGGAAAAGGAAAGAAAGCGTAGAACCTTAGCTTTATATAATGTAGTTAGAATATTTGGAGAGGAACCAGATATTAATATAGAAAATGCCGATGATTTTTTAGATAATGAGGCTGAGATTGTAAATATATTAAATGATATATTAAGAGAAAATGAGGAAGCAGATATTGAAGGGAAATTAGGAGCTTGGAGAAGCTATGCTTTGATTAATGCGATAAAAGAGGTAGGAGGAGAGCCATATATTGAATTTATAGATAGTAAATATCATAAATACTTTAAGTTTGATTAATTTTTATTATGAAAAAAGTTATAATATATACTGATGGGGGATGCTGGGGTAATCCTGGTCCTGGTGCATGGGCAGCTCTTTTAGAATATAATGGAATAAAGAAGTTAATCTCAGGATTTGAGAAGGAAACCACTAATAATAGAATGGAGTTAAAGGCTGTTATAGAAGGATTGAAAGTTTTAAAATATCCTGTAGAGGTTGAAGTTTATACAGATTCAAAATATATATATAATGGTATAAATGAATGGATAAAAACATGGATAAAAAATAACTGGAAGACTTCAAATAAAAAAGAGGTAAAAAACAAAGATTTATGGGAAGAATTATTGAAACTGGTAGAAAAACATAAAGTAAAGTGGTTTTGGGTAAAAGGACATAATAATATAGAAGGTAATGAGATATGTGATAAAGAAGTACAAAAGGTAATAAAGGAAAATATAAAATCAATTAAGGAGAAATAGAGATGTTAGTAAAAGAATCCTTAAGAACAAGAGGAATAATTGTTGAGGTTGGTTTTGTACCTCCTTTAGCAAATTTTTCTAAAAAAACTTTAATAGCATTTCAAACATCTGTTGAGGAAATTATAGATATTTCTGAAATAAAAAAAGGTGAAGGTTTTATTTTTATGATAAGTAAAGGTGATGGCTTTGATGGAGAAATTCAGATTAATTTATCAAGGGAGAAATTATTAATGCATATTCTTTTCCCAAGTGGTGCAATTGTTGAACTAATAGAAATTTTTGATAGTATTATAAAAATATTAAGAGATATAATTAGGCCCCATATTTTTGCTCCTGTTGTTGTAAACATAAGAAAACAGGTTACCACGCAAGAAAAAGATGCAAATTTATTTTTTACTGAGAGTTTATTTAAATTTAGCAAAGAAAGAGAAGATATATTAGGAAGACCTATTCAAACTATGGGAATAAAATTGATGATGCCGCCTTTTTTAGGTTCGTCAAGGGAACAAACAGATGCTATAGAATTAAAAATAGAGACATTAAATGAAGACCCAAGAGATATATATTTAGAAATAAATAGAGTATTTAGTGTTCCAATACCAAGTGCTAACTTTACCACTGTTAAAGATTTTATTTTATCCACAGAAGATTATTTAAATAATAACGTATTAGATTTTATATCATTTAAGTAGAGAAAATGAAAGGCCATATTTTAATAATTCAAGAATATAATATTCTAGATAAATCATGGGTAGATGCTTTTAATAAAAATAATTTTAGTTTTGATATTTTTAATATATCAGAAGGTTCAACTCATGAGTTAAAGGAACTAAAAGAGCCTGATGTAATTCTTTTAAATATAAACAACTTTTCATCTAAAATAGAAAGTTATATTAATTATCTAAAGTTAAACTTTCATGGTATAGAAATAATTGCCATAATTCCAATAGAAAATATAGTAAGGGTTATAGATTTAATACTGAAAAGAGGAATATTTTTGTATCTACCTAAACCAGTTGATGTTGAGAATCTTATTTTCGTTATAAAGAAAGCAATTGATGAAAAGAAGAAGACTCAAGAGCTTAAAGAAATGGAGCTTCAAATTTTCAAAGATACATGGTATACTTCTCCTAAAATGCGAAGGATTTTAAATCTAATATCAAAGTTGGCTATTACAGATGCTACAGTTCTTATAACAGGAGAATCAGGTACAGGTAAAGAGGTGACAGCAAAATATATTCATTCATTGAGTCATAGAAGAAACTATCCCTTTGTAGCAGTTAACATAAGTGCAATTCCTGAGAATTTAATTGAAAGTGAACTTTTTGGTTATACTAAAGGAGCATTTACTGGGGCAATGAAAGATAAACCGGGTCTTATAGAAGAAGCAAATGGGGGAACTTTATTTTTAGATGAGATAGGCGATTTACCATTTAATGTACAAGTAAAGTTATTGAGATTTTTACAGGATAAATCTTATAGAAGGGTGGGAGACACTAGAGAGAGATATGCAAATGTAAGGATAATAGCAGCAACTAACAGAAACTTACAGGAAGAAATAAAAAAAGGTAATTTTAGAGAAGATTTATTTTTTAGATTAAATACCTTTCATATAGAGTTGCCTCCATTAAGAGAGAGAAAAGAATGTATAACAAGTTTAGTTAATCAGTTTATTATTAAATATAATTTAATGTATAAAAAGAATATTGCTCAAATAGATAAAGAGGCAATGGTGGTATTATTTGAATATGATTATCCGGGAAATATAAGAGAATTGGAACATATAATAGAATATGCTGTTGTGATGGATGAAGATGGAGTAATAAAAATAGACGATTTACCGCCTAATATACTAAATTCTAGTAGTAAGAAGGCATTAACTTATTCATCTCTTAATTCTTTGCCTTATATAAAGGAAAGTGAGGAGAAAGAAAAAGAGGGCTACTTAATAAGAGAAAGTAGTAAAAAAGAAGATAAAAATGATTACAAAATTGTTAGAAAAGATAAAATGAGATTAAAAACCTTAAAGGAAGTTGAACTAGAATATATAAAAGAAGTATTGGCTGTTTGTAATAATAATCATTCAGAGGCTGCTAAGATACTAGGGATAAGTAGGGCTACTTTATGGAGAAAATTAAAGGAGTTAGAAGAAAAACAATAATTAAAAAAAAGGGAGTAAATAATGGAAAAAGAAAAGAATGAAACTAATAAAGAGACAATAATTTATTTTCCTCAGGGAATACCAGGATTTGAAGAGTATAAAAGATATGTAATATATTTATCAGAGGAATTTTCTCCATTTAAAATTCTGAAGTCAATTGACAATGATGAGCTAAATGTTAAATTTATAATAGTAGAGACTAATTTAATAAAACCTGATTATAAAATAGAATTGACAGATTTAGATAGAGAAGACTTAAGATATGAAGATGGGGATGTAGTACAAGATTTTTTTATTGTAACAATAGACCCAAAGAATTACAAAAACTCATATATAAACTTAATGGGACCATTGGTTATTAATTTTACTAAAGAATTAGGAAAACAATTAATAATAGACAGATATATTGAACAGCCGTTATATTATTTTTTAAAGGAAGAGGAGAATTCTAAATAGTAATTTCATGGAGGAAAAAGATGTTAGTATTAACAAGAAAGAAAGGTGAAATAATAAGAATAGGAGATAATATTAAGATTATAGTTAGTGATATTCAGGGTAAAAGTGTAAAGATAGCTATAGATGCCCCTAAGGAAATTAGTATATATAGAGAAGAAATTTATCAAAAGATATTACAGGAAAATAAAAAAGCCAATGATTCCATAAAGGATTCAAGTATTGATTTAGGAATTTTGAAGAAATTATTTGATGGAAAGAAAAAATGAAAATTTTTGCTTCTTTATCACAATTTATAGAAACTCCTTATTATAAAGGAAAATTAGGTAGATGGGTTGCTAATGCGAATTTTTTAGATGCTCTTCTTGATTATTCTGATTTTGATGAATACCACTTTTATTTCAATAATATAGATTATTATCAATATTTTATAAATTATATAGAAAGTCGTCCTTACTATCATAAAGTAGAGGGAAAAATTAGAGGTTTTTATAAGAGTCAACTTATAGAAAATTTAAAAAAGTATGATTATTTTGTTTTTCATCAAACAGGCTGGTATTTAGAAAATCCGAATTTAATTTATTTAAGAAATACTAAAATAAAAAAGAAATTTGTAATAACAGGAATAACTCATTCTTTAAACGATTTCTCTTCTATTATAGGTATGATTAAATATATTACATCACTACCATCAGATATTGATTCTATTATAGCAACCACTTCAACAGCTAAGAAAGTTTTAAATAATTTAGAAAAAGAAGTTAAAACATTTTTATCTAATGATTATAATAATATTAAAATAAATATTTCTGTAATTCCTTTAGGTTATGAATATATGTGGGATAAAAAAACTTCTTTATTTTTGAATAAAGAGGAAGCCAGAGCGCATTTAGGTATAAATAAAGATAGTTTTATTTTGTTATATCTGGGAAGGTTATCTATAGAAACAAAAACAGATCTATTTAATTTTTTATTTAATA
>JAMORN010000144.1 GCA_027063545.1 bacterium
CGTGGGTAGCTGTTGTAAAAAAAGGAAGAATTTTATTTGAAGTAGTAGGTTCTGATAAAGAGCTTATATATAGAGCTTTAAAAATAGCAGCTGATAAACTTCCAGTAAAATGTAGAATAGTAGAAAGAGAGGAATAGGGCTATGAAGTATAAAGAATTACAACAATTAAGTAATGAAGAATTATTACATAGGTTAAAAGAATTAGAAGAAGAGTTATTTAATTTAACTTTTCAGGCTTCATTAACAAAGTCTCCAAGACCATACAAAGTTAAATTTATAAGAAAAGATATTGCAAGAATTAAAACATTACTTACTCAAAGAGAAAAAGAGGGTAACGAAGATGGAAAGAAGTAGAAGAAAGACTTTAGTAGGAAAAGTAATAAAAAAAGTATTAGATAAGACAGCCACTGTATTAGTAGAAAGAGATGTATTACATCCATTGTATAAAAAGAGAGTAAAAAAATCAAAGAAGTATTTAGTTCATGACCCTAATAATGAGGTTAGAGAAGGTTATATAGTTGAGATAATGTCTACTCGTCCAATTAGTAAAAGAAAAAAATGGAGAATTTCTAAAATCTTACAAAAACCTCAAGTATTAGAGGGTAATGTACAAGATGAGAATGGGATTTCTGAAGAAGGAGGCGACAAATGATTCAGCCGCAAACTATGTTAAAGGTAGCTGATAATACAGGTGCAAAGGTTATTATGGCAATAAGAGTTTTAGGAGGTTCTAAAAGAAAGTATGCAAGAGTTGGCGATGTTATAGTTGCTGTTGTAAAGAAAGCTCTTCCTGATGGCGTTGTAAAAGAACATCAGGTTGTAAAAGCTGTGGTTGTTAGAACAAAAGGTATAAAAAATAGAAAAGATGGAAGTGTAATAAGATTTTCTGAAAATGCTGCTGTTATTATAAATGACCAGGGAGATCCGAGAGGTACAAGAATTTTTGGACCAGTTGCAAGAGAATTAAGAGAGAGAAATTTTACAAAGATAATCTCTTTAGCACCAGAAGTTGTATAATTAATTAAATGGAGAGAGAATATGTGGAAGATAAAAAAGGGTGATTTAGTTAAAGTAATTAAAGGTAGGGCAAGAAATCAATATGCTAAATTAGGAGAAAAGTTTGCTGAAGAGCCTGGTGTAGGTAAGGTAATTAAGGTATCCCATAAAAAAAATAGAGTATGGGTTGAAGGATTAAATTTAGTTTATAAACATAAAAGGCCGGACCAGAATAATCCAAAAGGAAGGATAATACAAATAGAAGCACCTATACATATTTCTAATATAATGTTAATCTGCCCTAAATGTGGTAAGCCTACAAGAGTAGGTATTAAAGTATTAGAAGATGGGACAAAGCATAGATATTGTAAAAAATGTGGAGAACTTATAGACTAAAAAAAGTGAGGGTTTGAACTATGTTAAAAGAGAAGTATATAGAAGAAGTAGTACCAGCTTTTTTACAGGAAGATGGATATAAAAATATATATCAAGTACCTAAAATAGAAAAGATAACATTAAATATTGGAGTAGGAAGGGCTATAGAAAATCCTAGATTATTGGAAGTAGCTGTAGAAACTTTAACAACAATTGCTGGACAAAAACCTGTAGTAACAAGGGCTAAAAAAGCTATTTCTAATTTTAAGTTAAGGAAAGGTCATGCTATTGGGGCAATGGTAACATTGAGGAGACAGAGAATGTGGGACTTTTTAGATAGACTTGTTTATATAGCTCTTCCAAGAGTAAGAGATTTTAGAGGATTATCTCCAAATTCCTTTGACGGAAGGGGAAATTATAATTTTGGGATTAAAGAGCAAATTATCTTTCCTGAGATTGATTATGATAAAGTAGATATTATTTTAGGGATGAATATAACAATAGTTACAACAGCAAAAAATGATGAAGAAGCATATAAGTTGTTAGATAGATTAGGATTCCCATTTAGAAAGAGAAATAAATAATATAAATAATAAAAAAAACAGGAGATTTATAAGTGGCTAGAAAAGCATTAATTGAAAAATGGAAAAAACCAAAAAAGTTTAAAGTAAGAGAATATAATAGATGTAAAGTTTGTGGTAGACCAAGAGCTTATTATAGAGATTTTGGATTATGTAGAATTTGTTTAAGAAAATATGCCCATGAGGGCTTAATCCCTGGACTTAAAAAAGCCAGTTGGTAAAGGAGGTTGAGGCATGTCTTTAAATACAGATCCAATAGCTGATATGCTTGCAAGAATTAGAAATGCTTTAATGAGGAAAAAAGAATTTGTAGATATTCCATTTTCTAAATTTAAATTAACAATAATTAAAATATTAAAGAGAGAAGGTTATATATTAGATTATGCAATAATTGATTTAAAGCCAGCACCTATTATAAAAGTATTTTTAAAATATAAAGATGGTGAACCTGTTATTCATGAATTAAAAAGGGTATCTAAACCTGGTAGAAGAATATATGTAAATTCTAAGAATATTCCGACAGTAATAAATGGTTTAGGAATAGCAATTATTTCAACATCAAAAGGTGTATTAACAGATAAAGAGGCAAGGAAGGAGAACGTTGGGGGAGAATTAGTTTGTACTATATGGTAATAAAGAAAGTTTAATAGTTAAAAGGAGATGAAAAGTGTCTAGGGTTGGAAGATTGCCTATAGAGGTCACAAATAATTTGAAGGTTAATATAACAGATGGTAAAATAGAGATTTCAAATGGAAAAGATTCATTATTATTAGATATACCTTCAGTTATAGATGTAAAGTTTAAAAATAATACTATTACAGTAAGTAGAAAAGAGGAAACAAAGGAAGCAAAAGCTTTACATGGTACTATCAGAGCTTTAATTAATAATATGGTTATAGGATTAACTAAAGGTTTTACAAAGAATTTAGAATTAGTAGGTATAGGTTACAAGGCTGAAGTAAAAGGTAATGAATTAGTTTTAAATTTAGGATATAGTCATCCTGTAATTTATAAGATACCTGAAGGAATAAATATTAAAGTTGAGAAAAATACTAAGGTTATAGTATCTGGAATAGATAAACAAAAAGTAGGACAGGTTGCAGCAGAAATTAGAGCTTTTAGAAAGCCAGAACCATATAAGGGTAAAGGTATAAGATATGAAGGTGAATATATAATGATGAAAGCAGGAAAACGTTCTAAGTAGTTAAAGGAGTAATGCCATGATAAGAGATAAAGCAAAGGATAGATTAATAGCAAGAAAAAGAAGACATTTTAGAATAAGGAAGAAGATTTCAGGAACACCTGAGAGACCACGATTGGTGGTAAGAAAAACATTAAAACATATGATAGCTCAGATTTTTGATGATGTAAACGGTAAAAGTTTAGTTCAAATGAATACAACAATTATAAAAGATAAGATGACAAAAACAGAAAAAGCTAGACTCTTAGGAAAGATGTTAGCAGAGAGGGCTTTATCTTTAGGAATAAAGAAGGTTGTATTTGATAGAGGTGGTTATCCATATCATGGTAGAGTAAAGGCTTTAGCTGAAGGTGCAAGAGAAGGAGGATTAGAATTTTAACCTTATTTAAGGAGTAGGAGTAATGGTGGAGAAAAAACAGAAACAATTAAATTCTCAAGTAGAAGAACAAGAATTATTTGAAAGAGTAGTAAAGATAAATAGATTAGCAAAAGTAGTTACAGGTGGTAGAAGATTTAGTTTTAGTGCTATTGTTGTTGTTGGTGATAAGAAAGGAAGAGTAGGCGTTGGACTTGGTAAAGCAAAACAAGTTCCAGATGCTATTAGAAAAGGTAAAGAAAAAGCAATAAAGAATATGGTAAAAATTCCTGTTGTAAAAGGAACAATACCTCATGAAATAGTTGGTAAACATGATGCTGTAAGAGTTTTACTAAAACCAGCAGCTCCAGGTACAGGTATAATAGCATCAAATGTTGTAAGAGCAATATGTGAACTTGCAGGAATTGAAAATATTTTGACAAAAATTATTTCTAGAAGTTCAAATCCTCATAATGTTGCTTATGCAACAATAGATGGATTAACAAGAATAAAAACTGTGGAAGAATATGCTAAATTAAGAGATTTAAGTATTCCAGAAATGTTGGGATTAGATAGTAAGAAGTCCAATGAAAAGGAGGATAAATAATGCTTATACACGACTTAAAACCAAATAAGGGAGCTGTAAAAGTTAAAAAAAGAGTTGGTAGAGGACCTGGTTCTGGTTTAGGAAAAACATCAGGTAGAGGACAAAAAGGTGATGGGGCAAGAAGTGGATCTAAGAAAAGAGCGTGGTTTGAAGGTGGTCAAACACCTTTACATAGAAGATTACCTAAAAGAGGATTTTCTAATGCTTTATTTAAAAAAGAATATCAAATAGTAAATGTTGGTGTTCTTAATGATCTATTTGATGATGGAGAAGAAATTGATATTCTAAAATTATATGATTTTAATTTAATCAAAAATTTAAAAACACCTGTAAAGATTTTAGGAAATGGAGATGTAAATAAAAAATTTACAT
The DNA here is from genome assembly GCA_027063545.1 of bacterium. Taxonomy (GTDB): domain Bacteria; phylum JAMORN01; class JAMORN01; order JAMORN01; family JAMORN01; genus JAMORN01. The sequence continues at coordinate 4,488 of JAMORN010000144.1, forward strand.
TAATAGTTGATGCTATAAGTGAATCTGCAAAGGAAAAGATAGAAAAAGCTGGAGGGAAAGTCGTTTTAACTTCCCAAATAGAAATAAAACAAGAGGTAGAAGGTGATAAGTAAATTAAAAACTATATGGGAAATTAAAGAATTAAGAGATAGGATCTTGTTCACTTTTTTTATAATTTTAATTTATAGAATCGGGGCCCATATTCCTATACCAGGTATTAATACTAGAGAATTAGCTAATTATTTTATGTCAAAAAGCAATACACTATTTGATTTGTATAATATGTTCGCTGGTGGGGCTTTTAAAAAAGCTACAATTTTTGCTTTAGGTATTATGCCTTATATTAGTGCTTCTATTATAATGCAACTTTTAGGTGTAATATATGAGCCTATAAAGAGATTGCAAAATGAAGGAATGGAAGGAAGGAAACAGATAATTCAATATACAAGATATGGTACTATTTTCTTATCATCACTTCAGGCATTAGGAATTTCTATATTTTTAACTAGTATTAAAGATTTTAATATAATATTGATTAATAGAGTATTTTTTACTATAGTGGCTGTTGTTGTTTTAACTACAGGTACTGTAATTCTCATGTGGTTTGGTGAGAGAATAACAGAAAAAGGCATAGGTAATGGTATATCTTTATTAATTTTTTTAGGAATAATTTCAAGACTTCCTGCAGCAGTAATTCAAGAAATTAAAAAGTGGACTGTGGGAGCTACTTCTACCTTGGGGATTTTCGGAGTATTAGTATTTATTGTCTTAACAACTGCGGCGGTAGTATATTTAACATTAGGTACAAGAAAGATTCCTATTCAGACAACTAAGAGGATAATTGGGAATAAAATAATGGGTGGTCAGACAACCTATTTACCTATAAGGGTAAATAGTGTTGGAGTAATTGCAATTATTTTTGCTAGTTCATTTTTATTTGTACCAAATACTATAGCTTCATTTTTCCCTAATGTAGAACCTATTCAAGTTTTAGCATCTTATTTTAGACCAGGAAATTGGGTATATACAATAATATATACATTTTTAATTATAATTTTTATGTATCTCTATACAGCTATTCAATTTAATCCTTATGATATTGCAGAAAATTTAAGAAAACAAGGTGCTTTTATTCCGGGTTATAGAGCTGGTAAATGGACTGCAGAATACCTAGATAAAGTATTAACAAGACTTACCCTTCCAGCTTCCATTTTTATAGCACTTGTTGCTATAATACCTGATTATATATCATATAAAATGAATTGGGGATTTTATTTAGGTGGAACAACTCTTTTAATTGTTGTAGGAGTTGCTTTGGATGTTGCTCAACAAATAGAAGGACATCTATTAATGCACCAATATGATGGGCTGATGGGTTCTACAAGAATTAGAGGAAGAAGATCCAGCTTTTATTATTAAAAAGGAGATATATGAACATGATATTGATATTATTAGGAGCTCCAGGCGCAGGTAAAGGTACTCAGTCAGAGAGAATAATAGAGGATTATAATATAATTCAAATTTCTACAGGTGACATTTTAAGAGAAGAGGTAAAAAAGGAGACTGAGTTAGGGAAAATTGCAAAATCTTATATGGATAAAGGAGAATTAGTTCCTGATGATATTATAATAGGTATGATGGAAAATAGATTAAAACAAGATGACGCCCAAAATGGTGTTATTTTAGATGGATTCCCTAGAACAATAGCTCAGGCAGAGGCTTTAGATAAGTTATTAGAAAAGTTAGGAAAAAAACTGGATGTTGTTATAAACTTGGAAGTACCTTTTGATGTCTTAGTTAATAGGCTGACAGCACGAGTTTATTGTTCGGTTTGTAAAAAGACATATAATTTGATATTTTCTCCTCCAAAAATCGAAGGTGTATGTGATGTTTGTGGAGGAAGATTGGTTAGAAGAGACGATGATAATGAAGAAACTGTAAAAAATAGATTAAATGTATATTTAGAACAGACTCAGCCTTTAATAGATTATTATAAAGAAAAGGGTATTTTAAAGAATATTGATGGTAATAGGTCACCGGATGAAGTATATAATGATATAAAAAATATTTTGGAAAATATAAAAAAATAATTATTTTTCCTTTTTTGAAAACAATGTATTCAAAAAGAGAATTAGACATAATAAAGGAAAATGGTAAGTTTTTAGGAGAACTTTTTAATATTTTAAAAGATGTTGTTAAACCAGGAATAAGTACAAAAGAAATAGATGAGTTTATAGAAAGAAAAATTAAAAAATATAAGGCTATACCTTCCTTTAAAGGATATATGGGT
>JAMORN010000145.1 GCA_027063545.1 bacterium
CACAACAATATTTTTAATAATAACAGGAATTATAGCAGGATTTATATCTGGATTATTAGGTATTGGAGGAGGCGGTTTTCTATCACCACTTTATTCATTATTTGGATATTCTCCTATAATTATTTCCAATATTACTATATTTTTTGTTCCAATTACTTCATTTATAGGATTTTTAACATATTTAGTAGAGAAGCAAGTAGATTATATAATGCTTTTTGCAGTAGCTGTAGGAGGTTTTTTAGGAGGTTATTTATCACATTTTGTTCAAAAGAACTATTTAAAATCCAAACATATAAAAATTATCTTATCTTTAATATTTATAATCATAGGGTTAAAATTATTATTCAAGCATCTTTTTTAAAATATGTTAGATTGGAATTTATTTACTTATCAATATTATGTTGAGATTACTAATTTTAAAGGACCAATTGGATTATTAATAGATTTAATAGAAAAACAAAAAATAGATTTAAAAGATATACCTATTTCAGAGATAACTTCTCAATATTTAGAACATATTGAAATTATAAAAGAAATAGATATAAATAAAGCTTCTGATTTTATTGCTATGGCTTCATTTTTATTAAAAGTGAAAGCGGAGTATCTTCTATATGAAAAACAACAAGATAAATCAGAAGAATTAGACCCGAGAAGAAAGATTATAAAAAAGATAGAGGAGTACAAGCTATATAAAGAAATATCTAAAAAGTTAAGTAAGATGTTAAATATAACTTATTTTAAAAGTGATATAGCTAAATTTGATCCTATAGAAATAGATACAGAACAAAGATATTATTTAAATATAAAAGATTTAGTGGAAGTTTATTTAGATATCCTAAAGCGTTATAAAAGATTGTTAGAAGATCAAAATTTTTATACATCAAAGTATAGGATAGAGGAGGAAATAAAGAAAATTTTAGAAATCATCAAAAAATTTAAAGAGGTTTATTTTGAAGATATAGTAAAAGAAAAAGAAGGGGATAAAGAGTATATGATTACCAATTTTATGGCTATTTTGGAATTAGCTAAATTACAGAATATAAGACTATCGCAGCAAAAAAATTTTGATAGAATAAAATTATTTCTTAATAGATATGAATAAAAGGAAGTTTATATGAGAATAGAGAATATAATAGAGGCTATTTTATTATATGCTTCTGAACCTATAGATGAAAAAAAGTTTATAGAGTTTTTTGGAAAGAAGTATAATTTAAAGTTAAAAACTAAGGATATTCAAACTATAATAGAAAATTTAAATCATATATATGAAATAACCTCAAGGAGCTTTAGGGTAGTAAGAAAAAAAGATGGATATTATATAAAAATAAAAGAAGATTTTGCTCAAGATCTAAAAGAATTTTATAAAAAAGTTGATAAGATAGAATTGTCTAAAGAGGCTTTGGAAACTTTATCCATTATAATTTTTGAAGGACCCATAACAAAAAGTAGAATAGACGAAATAAGGGGTGTTAATTCAGAGAGAACCCTTAGAAATTTGTTAAATTTAGGTTATATAAAGATTGTAGGAAAATCTCAGGAACTTGGTAATCCTAATTTATATTATGTATCTGATAAATTATTAGATATACTAGGTTATAACTCAGTTGATGAGATAAAAGATTTATTATCTTCTGGAGATTTATAATGCATGATTCTTTAAATCAATTTTTATATGTTTAATTCCTTTTTCAATCCCATGATTTAGCCATAGTGCTGTGTTATGTATCTCTTTATATATATTTTCATCAAAACTTTTGTCAATAAATCTTTTAGGAAATATAGAATTATTATGATATAATGGTTCTTTTAAAACCCATTCAGGAAAAACTTTAGCCATTTTTGTTTTAGGTACAATAGCAAAATCGCTAAGATATATTTTTACTCCAAGGTCAAATAGAAATTTCATTCCTTCATATATGTCTTTTATATTTTCTCCAGGGACTCCATACATTAAATAAACTTCTATATTTCTTTTATCAATCCCTGATTCTTCCATATTTCTTATAGCATCTATAATATGCTGTTTTGTTACTTTTTTGTCCATTATTTCATAAAATTCATTGGAAATAGATTCTAAAGAAATACGTATAGTTTTGAAATTTAATTCTTTAAAAATTTGAGCAATCTTTCTATCAATATATCTTGCATGAGCACTATTTGGCAAATGAAATCTTATATTTCTTTCTTTTATTTTGTCTTTTATCGTTTCCATAATAGGAATAAAATGTTCATTTTTTCTGTATAATAAAGAGTCATCATAAAAGGCAATATCTTTTACTTTTTTTCTAAAAAGGGTTTGGAAATCTTTGTAAATTGTATCTTTTTCTATTAGTTTAAATTTTGAAAGAATTTTTGAAGCACAGAAATCACAATTAAATGGACATCCTGTAATAGTTTGGATTACGCCATATTTCATTATATTGTAATCTTCATAATATATAGGAGGGGTATTTTTTATTTCTACATATTTATTGTAGTTTAAAAACTTTTTTAATATATAATTTAAAGAAGAGTTGGAATTTATTGAAGATGATGGGATTACTTCGACATTATATTTTTTAAAATATTTAATTGCATGTTCATAACATAAAGAAGCATATATACCAATGAGTATAATAGGAGTATCAGGATATATACTTTTTATAATTTTTATTGTGTATTCAACCCCTAAATACCAGTATGTCATTATAGAATTTAGAATAAATAAATCTGGCTTGGAAATATTTTTTAATTTTTTTATAAATAGTTTTTCAGGAAATCCATAAAGAAAATAATCTCTTTCTATGCCTATTTTCTTGTAGGTTTCTGGAATACTAATCTTTTTTTTAGGATATTTAGAGGTATGATATTTCTCTATTTTTATTTTAGTATATTTGGATAGTTCTATATCAAAAACATCTAAAACATCAATAACTTTAACATTAAAGCCTAATTCTTTAAATAAAGAGGCACTTCTTAATAGACCAATAGGTTTAGCCCATAGATTATAAGCTGCAAAATCACTAATATAAGGATTTATAAAAACAATATTTTTCATATTAATAAATTATAAAAAAAAGCCCGAAGAAAAGTTTGCTATCTTCGTGCTTTTATATTTAAAATTATTTTAATATTATTAGATTAATTATTTCCCAGATTTAAGAAGAATTTTAGCATCATCAGCTAAATCACTTTTAGGATAGTCTTTTACTACTTTTTCAAAGTATGGTTTAGCTAAATCTGGTCTTTTTAGTTTCTCTTGAAACATAAATCCTAAAAGGAAATATACTTTATATAAATCTTTATTACCTTTAAACTCCTTTAAGAGTTCATTATACAATTGATATGCTTTTCCATATTTTTTATTTTCGTCATAAAGTCTTGCAAGATTTAATTTTGCCTTAAATAATACTTCTCCTTTTGCAGATGGTGATTCAATAATCTGTTTATATATATTCATAGCAGTTAATGTTCTATTTTTAGTTAGCATAGAATCCGCAGTAGCTAAAAGAGAATCTAATTGTTTAATTGTATATACCTTACCTCTTTTTTTAGATAATAATACGTCTGGAATATACAAGGAGTCATAAAATACTACTTCATATTTTTTGAATAGTTGTTTGTATACTTCTATTTTATGTTTATATAAATAATAAACAGAAGCAAATTCTTTGACTCTATCCTTTACTGTTTCAAATTTTGCTAATTTACCATAGATTCTATAATGTTCGAGGTTCATATAATAATATTCTTTAAGCATTTGTGGGGTGATATACATATCAGCGCATATTTGAGCTATTTGATCATTATTTAAATCTTCAAATTTATTAATTAGTTGACCATTTTCATTTTTAAAATGGTATCTACTTTTATATTTTTCATAGAAAGTTTTGATTTCTTTAGGATCAAAACCATAGTATTTACTTATATAATTTTTATCATATATGTATGCCCAATATGATATAGGAGAATATTTTAATACAACTTTAAAAAATCCATCATTAAAATATCCTCTTTTTTGAGCATCATAATAATAAAGCATCTGATCTAAAAGGGAGTTGAAAAATGATGTGATATTATTTTTGTCAAAATAATAGTCTCTTAATTCTTTAGGTTTTGATTTTATATAATTTATATAATCTCCTCGTGTTATTATTAATGAATTTTCTACATTAATTATAGGCTTATTAAGACTATCATAAAATTCTTTAATTATAAGTCTTTTTACAATAGAATCTTTAGCTACATCAAATGGTTTTTGTACATTTTTTACAATGCTATCTAATCTTATAATATAAAACCCCGAATCTGTTTTAAATTCTTTAGATATTTGACCTATTTTATTTAATTTCCATAATTCTCTTCCAATTTCAGGGAAAGGAGTTGTTTCTTTAAATACAAATCCATAATCTTTTTTATCTTCACTATATACATTTCTTATAGAATCAAATTTTGTTGAGTTTTGTCCTATTATTTTTACAAGTTCTTTTGCTTTTTTCCAGGATTTTACTCTAATTGCTGAAAATTTTCTCATATCAGATATAAAATCTTTTTTATGTACTTTATAATAATTTTTTAATATTGAATCTTTAAATTCTAACTGAGGAAGATCGATAGTATAATTATACCATTTTCTCAAACTATCGATATAAAATTTAAATAAACTATCCCTTATGTTGTTAATATATTTTACAACAATTCTATTTTTTACTTTTTCATATGGTATATACTTTTCAGGATTTTTCTTTATTAAGTAAAATATATGATATCCCTGTGAAGTTTTTATTACAGAAGTATATGTAGAATCTTTCATTTTAGATAATTTATCAAAGATTTCATTACTTTCTTTTATATTTAATTTCCATATAAGTCTATTATATTTATATGTTCCCAATATACCACCTAACTTACCTGTAATAGTATCATCAGACATTTTTCTAGCTAGTTCAAAAAAGTTTTCATTTTTCTTTTTCAATAAATAATATGCCTTTTCTATTTTAGATCTATTTTTTGAAAATATATGAGCTATTTTTATTGATGTAGGCAACTTAAATTGATCTTTATGAGTATTGTAGTAATTTTTTAAATCTATTTTTTTAGCTACATAATCATTAAGTATTTTTTCTTTTGCATCAATGAAATTCCATTTTTTATATAGACTATCTTTATTGTTTCTATAGAAATTAAGAAGAGTATCCATAGGTATTGTTATATTTTCAATTAAATATATATTCCTATATAAACCAGCTATTTTATAGTAATTTCCAAATTTAAATGATATCTTTAGGGGGATTGAATCTGTAAACCCAAGTTTTTGAGCTTCGTGATAAAACATATAATATCTTATATAGTCATGAACTAATTTTCTCCTTCCTTCTATACCATTATATAAATATCTTCTTCTTTTTTCTATAGATAAAATAGTATAATTTAAATCATCATATGTATATTTATCGCCTGTCTTTTTTAATTCTGCTATAACATTTTTAGGCTTTTGTGTATTTTTAGAGCAAGAAAATAAGCTAGTAATTAATATAATAGCAAATACAACAACTAAGTAATTTATTCTACAAATTTTTCTCATATGTTCCTCCTTATATTCTTATTATTTATTTAGTAATTTCATTTATTATTTTTTCTAGTGTTTTTTTGTATATTTCAAAATCCTTTTTTGAATATAATACCATATAAATTTTATCAAATTTATCTAAATATTTTATTAAAGTTTTTAAAGCAATATAAGAGGCTTCTTCAATAGGGTATCCATATATTCCTGTAGATATAGAAGGAAAAGCAATTGTTTTTATATTATTTTTTAACGCAAGTTCAAGAGAACTTTTATATGTACTTTCTAGTAATTTAGCAGCTTTTTCTGAAGAGTATCTTGAGTATATAGGTCCTACAGCATGTATAACGTATTTTGCCTTTAGTTTGCCTCCGGATGTAATAGTTGCACTTCCTGTAGGAATAGGTCCATTTTCAGCTATTATTTTATTAGATTCTTCCTGTAAGGAGGGTCCTGCAGCTTTAGAAATTGCAAGAGCGACACCACCGCCATGAGCAAGATGAGAATTAGCTGCATTTACAATAGCCTCTGTTTCACACTTTGTAATATCCCCTTGTATCAAAATTAGATTTTTATATTTAAATTCATTTTTCATATAAAATCCTCCTTTTATCAATCATAGAAATTATACTTTAAAAAATAGGCCTAATATCCCTTAAAAAAGGTAGATTTTTATCTTTGTTAGATATAATAAGTTTATTTTTATCAATAAATTTTTCTATAGGGAAATTTATATCTGGGTCAAAAATATTTATTCCTCCATTATGTTCTGGTGAGTAGAAATTATCAACTTTATATTGAAAAATAGCATACTCACTTAAAACTAAGAATCCATGAGCAAAACCTCTAGGAATTAAGAATTGAAGTTTATTTTCTTCAGATAATTCAATCCAATAAAATTTTTTATATGTGGGAGAGTTATATCTTAAATCAATAGCAATATCGATTACTTTACCTTTTACAACCCTTACTAATTTTGATTGTGCCATTGGAGGCTTTTGAAAATGAAACCCTCTAAAGACACCAAATTTAGAATATGATTCATTATCTTGAACAAAATTATATTTAAGCCCTAATTTTTCAAAAGAGCTTTTATTATAACTTTCAAAAAAATATCCTCTTTCATCTTCAAATACCTTAGGTTCTATAATTAAT
>JAMORN010000146.1 GCA_027063545.1 bacterium
ACTATTTTCCCAGCACAATAAAGGATAGAATATTAATATATAAATTAAAGTTAAAGAAAATAAATTTATTAGATACTTTATTATATGAAAAAGATACGTTGTATTTATATAGTAAAATATCTAATTTGAAGTTGTATAATATAAATAATACATTAATTTCTATAAAAAAACATAAAAAAGACTCTATTTATTCATACTATACAACTAAGTTATTTGAAGGTAGATATGTTATAGAGGATAGTGTTAATAATAGATTTATATTTGATATAATTAAAAAAAAGAGAGATTCTTCTTTAGTAACTATTGTATATGATGATATTGAAAAAGCTAAAATATTGCAGAAGTATATAAAAAATTTAGGATTTTCTACAGAATTTTTATTTGATTATGAAATAAGTTATACAAGAGGAGATATAATTATATATTTGAGTAAAAATTGGGATTATATAAAAAACTTTAGCAGCTCTAAACCTATTATTTTGTTGAATACATTTACAGATAGCTTAGAATTTATATATAATTTAAAAAAATTATTTGAAACTAAAATTTTGAATAATCATGATAGTGTAAGGATAAAAAATTTTAATGTGTTTAATTTAAAATATCCTCTTTATATAAATCATTTTTTTAATATAAAACCAACCAAGAAATTAACACCTTTTATTTATAGTAAAACAACTTCTAAATTATACATTGTATTAAAAAGCGATAACATTATTTTTATACCATTTTACTTATTTAACAATAATAGTAATTTTTTTTATACACCAATTTTTGTTTATGTTTTTGATAAATTATTAGAGGAAACAAATAAAATTTATTATATAATCTCATCAGATTCAATCTATTTACCTAAAAAATTTAGAAGTTGTTTGTTATTGGATGGGGAAGATACGATAAAACTTATATCTACTCTTAATGGGGTATATATAAAAAATTTTTTGAAGATAGGAAGATTTAAATTATTGGATAAAGATAGAAATATCTCAGAGGAGATTTATATTAATTTTTATCCATTTAAAGATAATTTACCAAAGAATAATAAGTTATTAACAATAACATCAATTAGTGATTTTAATAATATTTTTAGTATAAAAAATTATAGAAAGTTATTCTTTATATTATCATTTTTGTTTTTTATTTTAGATACAATTATAAGTTTAAGAATAAAAAGTCCAATCTGAGAAAAGGATATATGAATATGGATAAAATACGTATTTTATCATTACTAAATAAACTTAATCATCTACACAATAGAAAAAAAACAAATACCACAATAGCAGATGGAAAAAGGGTAATAGAAACAATACTAGAGTCTTCACCAGAGAGCGTAGAGTATTTATTGGTAAGAGAAGATAAAGATTTTAGTGAGGTAATAGAAAAATTTGGGAAAGAGGATAGAATTATCTATATAAATTCAAGAGATGAAAAAGAGATAAAAATAACTCAAAATCCTCAGGGAATATATGCCATTATAAAACCTCCAGAGATAAAAAAGATAAAAGAGTTAAATAGTTTTGATAGAATAATATTTTTATATAAACTTCAAGACCCCATAAATGTAGGAATAATTTTAAGAACTGCTTTAGGTTTTGGCTGGAATGCTGTTTGTTTTATAAAATCATCTGTTAGAATGGATAATCCTAAATTGATAAGAACTTCATCTGGGTATATTTATAAACAAAACATATTTTTTGTAGATGATTTAAATCAGTTATTTTCAATTACTGATCATACAATAATTATTGCTAACCAAAACTCTTCATTTCCTTTATCAAGATTAAAAGATAATATTAGTGGAGAAGAAAAACTAATGCTGGTATTGGGAAATGAGGGAAGAGGTATTGATGAAGAGTTTATAAAGTCTTTAAATGAAACAGAAGCCCCATTTTTTTCAGTGAGAATAGAGACAGAGGATATAGAATCATTAAATGTTTCTACAGCAGGTGCTATAATGATGTATGAATTAAGAAAGGTTGAAGAACAATCTTAATATAATTATTTTTAATTAGTTATAAAAAAAACTAAAAAATTTAAATAAAAGGAGAGGTGATATGTTTGAATTTAATATGGACAAAAAATTTAATCCTTCTAAAATAGAAGAAAAATGGAAAAATTTATGGATAGAAAATAAGGTTTTTCATGCTGATGAAAATTCTTCAAAGCCAAAATTTTCTATGGTAATTCCTCCACCTAATGTTACAGGAATTCTTCATATGGGACATGCTTTAAATAATACTATTCAGGATATAATAGCAAGGTATAAAAGAATGAATGGGTATGAGGTTTTATGGATGCCAGGAACTGACCATGCTGGTATTGCTACACAAAATGTAGTTGAAAAGAAACTTGCAAAAGAGGGTAAGACTCGTCAAGATTTAGGAAGGGAGAAGTTTATTGAAGAGGTATGGAAGTGGAAGGAAAAGCATGGTAGTTATATTATAGAGCAGTTAAAGACATTAGGTGCTTCTTGTGATTGGGATAGGGAAAGATTTACAATGGATGAAGGGCTTTCCAATGCAGTAAAAGAGGTTTTTGTGAGATTATATGAAAAAGGTTTAATATATAGAGGAAAATATATAATAAACTGGTGTCCAAGGTGTGGAACAGCACTTGCTGATGAAGAGGTTGAATATGAAGAGGAAAAGGGGCATCTTTGGTATATTAAATATCCATTAAAAGAGGATTCTTCTAAATATATAGTAGTTGCAACAACAAGACCAGAAACTATGCTTGGAGATGTGGCTGTTGCTGTTAATCCAAAAGATGAAAGGTATAAAGATTTTATTGGAAAAACATTAATTCTTCCTCTTGTTGGAAGGGAGATTCCTGTTATTGCAGATGAGATGGTTGATATGGAGTTTGGTACAGGAGCAGTTAAAATCACACCAGCACACGATCCAAATGACTATTGGGTAGGAGAGAGACATTCTCTTGAAAAGATAAATATATTTACTCCTGAAGCAAAAATTAATGAAAATGCTCCAGAAAAATATAGAGGTCTTGATAGATATGAGGCAAGAAAAAAAGTGATTGAGGATTTAGAAAAAGAAGGGTATTTGATAAAAGTAGAAGAACATATTCACTCAGTAGGGCATTGTTATAGATGTCATACTGTTATAGAGCCTTATTTATCGGATCAGTGGTTTGTTAAGATGAAGCCATTGGCAGAGCCTGCTATAAAAGCAGTAGAAGAAGGAGATATTAGATTTATTCCAGAGAGATGGACGAAGGTTTATTTAAATTGGATGTATAATATAAGAGATTGGTGTATCTCAAGACAGATTTGGTGGGGACATAGAATTCCTGTTTATACTTGTAAGGATTGTGGTCATCAAATGGTTTCTAAAAATAATGTTGAGGTTTGCGAAAAATGTGGTTCTAAAAATATAGAACAGGATCCTGATGTTTTAGATACATGGTTTTCTTCTTGGCTTTGGCCTTTTAGTACAATGGGTTGGCCTGAAAATACTCTTACATTGAGAAGATTTTATCCAACAGATGTGCTTGTAACAGGGCAGGATATAATATTTTTCTGGGTTGCTAGAATGATAATGGCTGGTTTTGAATTTACTGGTAGGAAACCATTTACAGATATTTATATCCATGGTATAGTAAGAGATGATCAGGGAAGGAAGATGAGTAAATCCTTAGGTAATGCTATAGATCCTCTTGATATTATAAAAGAGTATGGAGCAGATGCTTTAAGATTTTCATTGATTCTTATCACAGCAACAGGTCAGGATGTTTATTTATCAAAGGAGAAATTTCAAACAGGAAGAAATTTTGCTAATAAGTTATGGAACGCAACTAGATTTGTTATGATGAAAAAAGATGATTTTAAGTATAGTGGGAAGAAGGGTGAGATTTCAAATCTTATTGATAAGGAAGCCTATTCTATTTTAAATAATGTTATTAAAAAGGTTACAGATGGGCTTGAAAATTATAGATTCAATGAGGTTGCTCAGGAACTTTATGAATATTCTTGGCATTATTTCTGTGATTGGTATTTAGAGTATAAAAAGATTGATTTAGAAGAAGCAGATGATAAAGAAAAAGAAAATATATTTAGAAACATTTTCTTTATGTTAGAGAATATTTATAAGATGCTCCATCCTTATATGCCTTTTATCACCGAGGAGTTATATGAAATAATATATGAGGGTAATAAGAAGAAGGAGTTTTTGGCAATAGAGGAGTGGCCAAAGTATGATGAAGGTTATATAAATAGTGATGTTGAATATAAAGGAATGATATTAAGAAATATTATAAGTGCTATAAGAAATTTAAGATCAGAGAATAATATAGAACAAAAGAGAAAGGTTAATGTGGTTGTTATAGCAGAAAATGATGAAATAAATAGTATGTTGATTGAAAATGTTAAATATATTAAAAAGTTGGCGAATGTGGAAGAGATGGAGATTACTACAGAGAAAAAAGATATAAAAAATGCTGCAGTAAAGGTAGTTTATAAAAATGAGGTATTTTTACTCCTTGAGGGTATTGTTGATATAGAAGAGGAGAAAAAAAAGTTATTAAAAGAGTTAGAAAGATATGAAAAGTTATTAAAATCATCTCAAGCAAAACTTTCAAATAAGAATTTCTTAGAGAAGGCTCCTCAAGAGGTTGTTGAGAGGGAAAAGAATAAGGTAGAAAACTTTAAAAAACAAATTGAACTAATAAAAGAAAATTTAAATAAATTAGGATAGAAATTCTATGCCGGGAGTGGGACTTGAACCCACACGGGCTTAAAAGCCCACTGGGACCTGAACCCAGTGTGTCTACCAGTTCCACCATCCCGGCTTTTAAAATTTATATTATAGAGAAAATATAAGAATTTATTTCAGATTTTTATTGAACCAATCTTTTAAAATCTCAAATTGTTGATGTAAATTTACAATATTAGTATCAAGTGGACTCTTAAAGAAAAATCCTAATTCTTGAATAACACCTTTTAAACTTTTTTTCTTTGCAAATATTAAAAATCTTGCTAAATCAATTAAAAGAGGTGCAGCAACAATTGCATCAATAGCATCCCAAATAAAGTATAGTTTTAATTTTGTACCCATAAATCCTTGATAATGTATAAAGTTAAAAGCAGTTTTATTATCTTGTAAAGAAGGAAAATAATTAATTTCTGTTATACTATATGGAGAATAACCTAACGCTTTTTGTAGTACACTATCTTTGGAAATTATTTTACTCTTTTTATTTTCATTATGATTTAATACAACCCCATCTAAATCACCTAGTATATTATAGCTCATCCAGCCTAATACTTTTAAGTTTCTATAAGCAAACATTGGAGCAAGATTTGTTTTTACCATTGTCTCACCAGTTTTTCCATCATTTCCAGCATGAGGAACTCCTACTTTTTCAGCAAGTTCCTTTAACGCCTTTATACTTGCTCCTGCACTTGGCGTGAAGTTTGCATAAGGAATGCCATTTTTTAATGCTACATAAGCATAAATCATACTAGCAGTAACATATTCCTTTTTATTCTCTTCAATCATTTTTTCAAAGCCTTCTAGAGAATCATGATACTCAGAATGATACTCATAAACAGGCTCTGTAGAAGCAACATTTATAACAACAATATCCTCATCATTACCTTTAAATTCTAAAATATCCTTTTCTATTTTTTCAACTATTTCTTTTAATGTTAAATTTTCATCTTCTAATGCTTCTATTTCACCCAAAGCCTTTATACCAGGCCCACAATTTAAAGCAGTCCCTTTTTTAGCCTTTATTAATTCCAGTTCATTTTTTACTTCTTGAAGAATTTTAAAATCAAAATGTTTATTTATTTCCCAATGGGCAAGTGCTACCTCATAAGCATTATGTTTTAACGCTCTAATATCATGTCCTCCAAATTCAAATTTTAATGGAATTAAATCATCTATGGCTTTAAAATCTTCTAAGGTAGATACAACACCTGTTGTATCTATTATTTCCTTTTCAATAGCCTTTGCTCCCACCATAGCAGTTGTAGCCACAATCCCATAGGATCCAATAAGCCAAATTTTCATAAAATGCCTCCTTTGTTATAATAATATATATTCATCCATTAACCTTAAGCGAATTTATTACAATAAGATAAAATAAAAATAAAAAAATAAATAGAATTTTACAATATTATTTAGCGATAATTTGAGAGTATTTTAAATTAATTCTTGAACCTTTATCAATAACCACAACCTTTCCAATGCTTTTTACTCTGGTTGCTATACAATTTCTACATTGCCCAGTGGTTTCAAATATACATATTTTATTGTCGTATAATTTATAATAAGGTCTATATTTCTGAGGGGTAATATTTGGCATTATTACATTTGCACCTATATTCATAGCTATTTCTCTACCATTGGGTCTTACTGTTCCCATTGCAGTTGTTGCAGGGATATTTGTGGTCGGAAGTACAAGTCTTGAAACAGCTATTGTTTTTAATACTAAGTTAAAATCTCCTGTTTTTTCATTTTTTAGAGGTGTTTGATGATGGGGTATAAATGGACCTATTCCAAGCATATCAGCATCTAATTTTTTAAAAAAAATTATATCCTTTGCTATAGATAGAGTAGTTTGACCTGGTAGTCCTACAATTATACCTGTTCCTGTTTCATATCCAAGTTTTTTTAAGGTGAAAAGAGCCTTTTTTCTCTCTTCTAAATTATCATCTGGATGCAG
>JAMORN010000147.1 GCA_027063545.1 bacterium
AGAAAAGGTCGTTTATATGTTGATGTAATACCAGCGTAATAATAAAAAAAAAAAAAGGAAAAGAAAAATGGAATTTATAGAAGGTATTAGAAATAAAGCAAAACAAAATCCAAGAAGGGTTGTATATCCTGAGGGGACAGATGAGAGAGTTATAAAAGCGGCTAGATTTGTCTTGGATGAGAAGATAGCTTCTTCGGTAACTCTCATAGGTAATGAAGATGATGTAAAATCAAAGGCAAAAGAATTGAATATTAATATAGATGATGTAGAGATAGTGGATCCTATTAGTGATAAAGATTGGGATAATTACGTAGAAGTGTTTTATGAGTTGAGAAAACATAAGGGAATGACGATAGAAAAAGCAAAAAAAAGAATACAAAATGAATTATATTATGCAGCATTAATGTTGAGAGATGGAAGGGTTGATTTATCTGTAGGTGGGGCTGTTAATACAACAGGAGATGTAATAAGAGCAGCAGCTCAAGTATTGGGAATGAAAGAAAATGTGGATGTTATTTCTTCATCGTTTTTTATGGTTGTTCCTGATTTTCTAGGTACAGGGGAAAATAAAGTTTTAGTTTTTGGAGATTGTGCTGTTGTTCCTAATCCCACAAAGGAGCAATTGGCTTCTATTGCTTATTCTTGCGCTAATATGTACAAAAAAGTAATAGGAGATGAACCCAAAGTAGCTATGTTATCATTTTCTACTAAGGGGAGTGCAGCTCATGAGATGGTTTTTAAAGTTAGGGAAGCTACACAAATTGCAAAAGAAAGATATTCAGATTTAAAAATAGATGGGGAATTACAATTTGATGCAGCAATCATTCCAGAGATTGCTAAAAGAAAAGCTCCAGATTCAGAGGTAGCTGGAGAAGCTAATGTTTTTATTTTTCCAGATTTGAATGCAGGAAATATTGGATATAAGTTAGTAGAGAGACTAGCAAAAGCAAAAGCTATAGGTCCTGTTATGCAAGGGGTAGCTAAACCTTTTATGGATCTTAGTAGGGGTTGTAGCTGGGAAGATATAGTTAATGTAACTAGTATAGCTTCTTTATTAGTGGAGGAATAGATATGAAGGTATTTGTAATTAATTCAGGAAGTTCTTCAATAAAATTTCAGTTAATAGATACTCAAACAAGAAATTATATAATAAAAGGTATAGTTGAAAGAATAGGAGAGCATGATTCTTTAATAAGATGGTCTTTAAAAGAGGGTGGAAGTTATAGAATTGAACAAAAGATAGAGAATCACAAACATGCTTTAGATGAAGTTTTTAAGATATTATTAGATAAAGAAAAGGGAGCTATCTCCTCTTTAGATGAGATAGATGCTGTAGGCCATAGAGTCGTTCATGGAGGAGAGAAGTTTAAAAGTTCAGTTTTAATAGATAAGGATGTTTTAAATAGTATTAAGGAATATTCTATTTTAGCACCTTTACACAATCCTGCTAATATAACAGGTATTGAAGCTGCAATGGAATTATTGCCAAATGTTCCTCAGGTAGCTGTATTTGATACATCTTTTCATGCTAATATGCCAAGACGTGCATATTTATATGCTTTGCCTTATGAATTTTATTCAGAAAAAAAGATAAGAAGATATGGATTCCACGGAACAAGTCATAAATATATAACTGAAAGAGCTATTGAGCTTTTAGGTTTAGATATAAATAACTCTAAATTGATTACTTGCCATCTTGGGAATGGGGCGTCAATTACAGCTGTTAAAAATGGATATTCTGTAGATACTTCAATGGGTTTAACACCTTTAGAAGGATTAGTTATGGGTACAAGATCTGGAGATATGGATCCTGCGATAACATTATTTTTGATGGAAACATATGGATATAAGCCTGAAGAGTTAGATAAGATATATAATAAAAAATCAGGACTTCTGGGATTATCTGGAATATCAAATGATATGAGAGATATAATGGAAGAAATGGAAAAAGGAAATGAAAGGGCAAAGATAGCTTATGAAGTTTTTATTTATAGAGTTAAGAAATATATAGGGGCTTATTTAGCGGTATTAAATGGGGCTGATGCAATTATATTTACAGCAGGTATTGGTGAAAATAATGCTCATATAAGAGAAGATATTTGTAGAAATTTAGAGTTTTTTGGAATAAAGATAGATAAAGAGAAAAACGAGCAAGCTAATGGAAAGGAAGTTATAATATCTACAGATGATTCTAAAGTAAAGGTTTTAGTTATCCCTACAAATGAGGAGTTAAAAATAGCTTTAGAAACAGAGAATATTGTTGAGAATAGATAATATTTTATATTATATTTTAATTGTTTTTCTATTTATAGGCTGTTCATATACTTTTTCATTATCTGTATTTGGAGATGTTGAAACTATTTATATACCATTTGTAGATAATAAAACTTCAAGAGAGGATATTAGTATTATTGTTTATAATAAATTAATTGAGTATATAAAAAAAAATTATCCTTCTCTTGTAATCTCAAATAATAAAGATAAAAGCGATTTGATCATAGAGACTATTGTAGAAGAATATTTTAGAGATGTATCTGAGTATACTCAAGAAGGTGATGTTGAAAGATATAAAGTAGTCTTGAAAATAAAATATAAAATATATAAAAAAGGTAAAAAAATATTAAATAAAGAAATAATATCTGAAGGTTATTATACACCTGAAGAAATAGAGCAAAAAGCTATAGAAGAAAGTATTCAACAATCATTTAATCGTGTTTTTTCTAGTTTAGAAAATAATTGGTAAAAAAAAATCAGGGCTGGCAATAAGCCGGATTCTGTATTTAGGGAGTCATCTATCTAGGGCTATTGTTGCCAATAGCCTCAAGCGACCTACCCGGGCATCAAGCGAGGCGGGCACCTCATCTGCCCCTATTTGGTCTTGCTTCACCCAGGGTTTACCCTGCCTTCCTCTGTTACCAGAGGAAGCGGTGGGCTCTTACCCCACCTTTTCACCCTTACCTGTGAGCTAATGCTCCATCGGCGGTCTCTTTTCTGTGGCACTTTCCCAGAGGTTACCCTCTGGCGGATGTTATCCGCTGGGCTGCCCTATGAAGTCCGGACTTTCCTCTCAGGGTACCTATATAAAAGATACCCTGAGCGACTCCCTGCCAGCCCTGTATATTTTCCTAATAGGTTTTATATATTATAATTAGGAGCTTCTTTTGTGATTTTTAAATCATGAGGATGAGACTCTATATATCCAGCCTGAGTTATTTTATAAAATTTTGCCTTAAGTTGCAGTTCTTCTATATTTTTAGCACCAATATATCCCATTCCAGCTTTTAATCCACCTTTTAATTGATATATAATATCTTTTACTTTTCCTCTATATGGAATAATACCTTCTATACCCTCCGGAATATATTTACTTGATTCTGCTTGATATTCCTGGAAATATCTATCGCTAGAACCTTTCTTCATAGCCCCTAAAGAACCCATTCCTCTATATGTTTTATATTTTCTTCCTTCGTAGATAATAGTTTCTCCAGGAGATTCTTCTGTCCCAGCAAGTAGATTACCTAACATTACACTATCTGCTCCAACAGCAATTGCTTTAACAATATCTCCAGAATATCTTATACCACCATCAGCAATAATCTTTTTTCCATATTTTCTTGCAGCTTTTTTAGCTTCTATAATTGCTGTTATTTGAGGAACACCTACACCTGTAACAACTCTTGTAGTACAAATAGATCCTGGACCTACTCCAACTTTTACAACATCTGCCCCTTTATCAAAAAGAGCCTCTGCTCCTGAAAATGTGGCGATATTTCCTCCTATGAGTAAAACTTCAGGATATTTTTTACTGATATATTCAACCATATCTAAAACAGCTTTACTATGTCCATGGGCTGTATCTACAACAATTACATCAACCCCAGATTCTACTAAAGCATCAACCCTCTCTATATTATCCTTTCCGACACCAACAGCAGCACCTACCCTTAAGTGACCATCTTCATCTACAACAGCATTTGGATGCTCTAACTTTTTAATTATGTCTCTAAAAGTAATCATTCCTACTAATTTACCATTTTTATCTACAACTAAAAGCTTCTCTATTTTTTTGTCATGAAGTATTTTTAAACACTCCTCTTTAGGAGTCTTTTCTAAAACAGTAATAGGATTTTTTGTCATTACATCTCTAACTTTTAAATTTTCATGTTCAATAAATCTTAGATCCCTATTTGTTATTATACCTACAGGTTTCCCTTCATTATTAACTACAGGAGCCCCAGAAATATTATATTGCTCAAATAACTTTTTTACTTCTAATATAGGAGTATCTTCCTTTACTGTATATGGATCATTAATAATCCAAGATTCACTCCTTTTAACCTTTCTTACTTCCTCAGCTTGCTCTTCTATAGAGAAATTTTTATGAATAATACCTAAGCCTCCTTCTCTTGCCATAGCAATAGCCATATTAGAATCTGTAACAGTATCCATCGCGGCTGATAATATGGGAATATTCAAAACTATATTTTTACCTAAGTCTACAGAAGTATCTGTATTTCTAGGAAGAACTTCTGAATATTGAGGTATTAAAAGTATATCATCAAAGGTTAATGCTTCACCAAGAAATTTTTCATTTTCCATATTATATTTCCTTTTTTATTCTTTAAATTTTTCAGAAACTAATATTACTCCACAACCTTCACAGAAAAGAATCTCATTTCCTTTATGAACATTATA
Organism: bacterium; assembly: GCA_027063545.1. Classification (GTDB taxonomy): domain Bacteria; phylum JAMORN01; class JAMORN01; order JAMORN01; family JAMORN01; genus JAMORN01. The sequence continues at coordinate 4,696 of JAMORN010000147.1, forward strand.
TAAATGTTGAATAGGAAGAACAGTAAAACAATTACTACAATGATTACTACCTTCAGAAATAAAACCAATTACAATCCCATCTTTTTTTTGTTTATATGTTGATTCATATATTCTAGCAAATTCTATTTCTGTTTCCTTTAATTCTTCTAATAATTTTTCTCTTTCTTCTTTTTTCTTTTCTATTAATACTTCTATTTCATCTAAACTTTTTTGTTTTTCTTCAATCTGCGGAAGAACTTTTGCCTTCTCTTCTTCAATTTCTTTCTCTAACTCTTCTTTTTCTTTCAATTTATTTTCAATTTTTTCATTTAATTTCTTTAAATGATTGTTTAGAGTTTTTTTCATTGTTCTATAATTATCTATTTCTGTAAAAACAAGGTCATATTCATCATTTGTTGTAATTTTAGAAACTTTTTCTTCTGCTTTTTTAAGATTTTCTTCGGTATTTTCAATCTTTTTTAAAGTTTCTTCCCTTTCATTTTCTAATTTTGCCAATTCTGAATTTAAACTTTCAAGCAAAGCATTTAACTCATTTAATCTTTTTTGTAGTTCTTCAATTTCTTTAGGATAGATTTTCTTTTTTTCCTTTAAATCTTTTATTTCTAAATCTATTTTACCTATTTTATAAAGTAATTTAAACCCTTCTTTTTTACTCATACTAAAACTCCATTTTACTTTTAATTTGTTTATAAAATAAAAAAAATAAAAGAGCAGAAACAAAATCCCTTTCTGCTCTTTTATACCCTATCCTCTATAACCTTAAAGTCCTATATTTAAAAAAATTTAAAAAATGGGCCTGCAGGGACTTGAACCCCGGACCCGCGGATTATGAGTCCACTGCTCTAACCACCTGAGCTACAGGCCCATTTATTTAAACTTGTCTAGTACAAAAATAATAATTTATATTATAATAGTCAAATATTAATTTTAACTTTTGAAAAGAGAGCGTTTTATGAGTAATAAAAAAATTTCCATAATAATACCTGTTTATAATGGAAAGATGTTTATAAAAATTCTTTTAGATAGTATTCTAGAGAATGTTAAATACCCTAATTATGAAGTTATTGTAGTAGATGATTTTTCATATGAAAATATGGATGAGGTATATAATTTATATAAAGACAATTCAAAAATTAAAATAATATACAATAGGCAAAATTTAGGTTTTGCTAAAAGTAATAATGTAGCAGTTTCATATTCATCTGGAGAATACTTATATTTTACAAATTCAGATACAATAATATTAGAAAATACTATAGAGAATATAATCTTTTCTTATGAAAATAGAATTCAATTATATGGTATAGAGAATATTGGAGCTATCCAGTCTAAGATAATAAAACCAACAGAAAATAATAATTATGTAATTCAAACAATAGGGGCTATCATTGATAGAGAGAAAGGATTACCTAAATATTTCTTTCCTAATATATCAATAGATGATAGCAGAGCCAATAGAAGAATGATTATTGAATTATTTATGGGTTGTGGTTTCTTTATGCCAAGGGACATTTGGAATGAACTGGAAGGTTTTGATGAAAATTTTGGTAAATACTATTTAGAAGACACTGATTTAGCCTTAAGATTAAGAGAAGCTGGATATTTAATCGGATATGAACCAACATCTGTTATAGTACATTTTCATGGTGTATCAACAACAGCATATGTAAAAGATCAAAAGGAATTTGATTATAATTATCAAAAAAGTTTAAACTATTTTTTTAATAAATGGCCTAAGGATAAAATATTAAAGGTATTAAAATAATGAAAATAAAATTAGCAATCACTGGATATCCTGGTGTAGGGAAATCAACTTTTAGTAAGTTTTTGTCTTTTTATTTAAATAACTCTTGTTTAGTTGAGGCAGATAAAATAGGTTATATCTTACTTGAGGACCAAAAAGTAATAGAGTTTATAGAAGATTATTGTCCAGAGGCTTTAAAAGATGGGAATGTAGATAGAAAAATTTTAGG
>JAMORN010000148.1 GCA_027063545.1 bacterium
AGCTTATATATTTCTTCAAACTTTTTTTTACCATATATAAAAGCTGTATATGTAGATATACCTATTTGTAATCCTTGCATTATAGCAATTAGAAAAAAAATTAAAGGATATACTACACCAATTCCAGAAATATAATAAGGTTCGTTTTTGTTAATTAGGGAAACAAAATAGGTATCAACAATATTATATAAAAATTGAAATAAAAGTCCCCATAATACAGGAACAGATTTTTTTATAATTAAAGGATATACTTCTCCTTCATAAATTTCTATGTCTTCTACAAATTCATTCTTTGCCATATAAACACCTTTTAAATTTAAGTTAATCTTAGAAAATAAAAAATTAAAGTATAGAATTAAAAAGTTTGAATTTTTTTGTAATAAAAATTATTTTAAAAAAACTTAGGAAACAAAAACATTAACCAATAACATAAAAGGAGGGCTAAAGATGGCTCATGTAATATCTGATGAATGTATATCTTGTGGAGCATGCCAAAGTGTATGTCCAACAGAAGCAATTAGTCCAGGTGATACAAAATATGAAATCGATCCTGAAAAATGTATTGATTGTGGTGCTTGTGTAGATGTTTGTCCAGTAGGTGCTATTAGCCCAGGAGAATAATTAATTTTATATTTGGGGGCCATGGTAGTGGTAGCGGCATGAACCCCGCCAGGCCCGAAAGGGAGCAACGGTAAGTGTGCGCGCCACGTACCATGGTTACCCCATTTGTTTGTAAAAGGAGGAAGATGCGGGGATTAGATATAAGTGAAGAAAGTTTCAACATTTTTTCTCAAGTTTATTTTTTTAATACTTCTTCTATACTTAATTTTGAGAAAAGTAGATACTAATAGAATTTATGATGAATTTAAACATATTAATTTAATTTATTTTATAATTTCAGCCTTTTTCTATTTTATTTCTACATTTACAGCAGCGTTCCAATGGAGATATTTATTAAAAATACAAAATATAAAAATTTCTTATCCTGAAGTTTTAGAGTTTACTTATATGGGATTATTTTTTAATTCATTTCTTCCATCTTCTACTGGAGGAGATGTTTATAAAGTATATAAAGCAGGAAAAAAAACATCAAATTGGGGTAGAATATTATCAGCTACTTTTTTAGATAGAGTATATGGGTTTATAGTATTAATCTTAATAGGATTATTTGGAACAATTATATCATTTTCATATCTGGTAGATAAAAAATTGATAGTATTTATCTCCCTAATTGCTTTTTTATTTTTTATGATAATAACTCTTCTTATAGTGATTTCTGAAAAGGTATTTTTAATTACTACATATATACTTGAAAAGTTTAGATTAGATAATTTAATCCCGATATTGAAGAATTTTAGATTATATACTATTTTTACAATTAAACAGAAAAAAATTTTAATAATATTTTTTATAAGTTTTTTAACACAAATGTTAAGAATTATATCAAATTACTATGCTGCAAAAAGTTTAAATGTAGATATACCTTTTGTTTTATTTTTAAGTTTTATCCCTATTATAGGAACTGCTGTTGCTATACCAATTAGTTTTGGAGGAGTTGGAGTAAGAGAGTATCTTTCTATGGAACTTTTTGGCAACTTTACTACTTTAGAGAAGGCAATTTTAATGCAAACATTGGCATATTTAGGAACTTTAATTGTAAATTCTTTAGGAATTTTTGTACTTATATATGATTGGTTTTTTAAGAGAGAAAAGTTGGAGATAGAAAATGGTTGATAAAAAGCAAATAAATGTAAGTTTTGTTATACCTGTTTATAATGAAGAAGAAAGTCTTGAAGAGCTTTTAGATAAAATAAAAAAAGTAGCAGACGAGCACTTTAATAAATATGAAATAATAGTTGTAGATGATGGTTCAACAGATAATACATGGAATGTTTTAAAAAAATTAAAAAGAGAGTTGTATCCGAATATTTTAAAAATATATAGATTTAGAAGAAATTTTGGTAAGGCAGCAGCCCTTTCTTTAGGATTTAAAAAAACAAATTACGATTTTGTTGCTACTTTGGATGGAGACTTACAAGATGATCCAGAAGAAATACCTTCAATGATTGATATTATTTTAGAAAAAGACTATGATTTAGTTTCTGGGTGGAAAAAGGTAAGACATGACCCTATTAGTAAAACATTACCATCTAAGATTTTTAATTTTGTGGTATCAATTGTAAGTGGTATAAGACTTCATGATTTTAATTGTGGGTTAAAGGTTTATAGAAAAGAGGTTGTTAAAGAGATAAAAATATATGGAGAACTACATAGATATATTCCTGTTTTAGCTCATTGGTCAGGTTTTAAAGTTACGGAAAAAGTAGTAAAACATCATCCTCGTAAGTATGGAAGAAGCAAATATGGTTTTTCTAGATTTATTCATGGATTTTTAGATCTATTAACTGTTATTTTTCTTCATAAATACATAAAAAAGCCTTTACATTTATTTGGAACTATAGGAGTTTTATTTTTAATTATAGGTGGTATTATTGATGCTTACTTTTTAGGAGTATGGCTATTAACTAGAACTCTTAGGGTTAGACCTCTTATGTTGTTAGGAATATTTTCAATTATAGTGGGAATACAATTTATTTCATTGGGACTTTTAGGAGAGCTAATTACAATAACAAACAGAGAAGAGGAATATAAGATAAAGGAGTATGAAGAATGAATAAGAAATTGTTGTTTATTTTTTTAATCTTTTTTTTAGGAATAGGAATAATATACAAAGATTACCTCTTTTTAGGTAAAGAGTTTCTACCTCAAGATCTTTTAACTCAGGGGCTTCCAATTTCTAAATTCGTAGAGAGAAATAAAAATGGATTATTAGATTATCCATTATGGTATAATGATATATTTAGTGGTATGCCTCTTCATGCTAGTGGAAGTTATCATATAATGTTTAACTTAGAAAAGTTTTTTAGACTATTTATACCTGAGAATATATTTTATGCTTTAAATGGCCGTTTTACGCTTCATTTACTTTTAGGATTTACTTTTATGCTTATATTTCTTTACTATTCTCTAGGATTATCTTTAGTTTCTTCTACAATAGGAGCCTTTTCTTACATTTTTACATCTCATATAATAGGAACAGAGCATGTTAATAGAATATCTTGTTTTATCTATATTCCCTTGGTTTTTATGGGAGTATATGAAGTTTTTTCTAAAAATAAAAATAGACAGATTTTAGGTTTTTTTCTTTTAGCATTAGGATTAGGCTTTCAATTTAATAGTTATCATCCTCAAATTACATATTATACTTTATTATTAATAGGTTTTTATTTTCTTTGGAAAATTATATTTGATTGGAAGGATAATAAAACTATAAATAAATTAGCATTAGTTTTGGGAGTTTCTGCGATTATATTAGGATTTTTAATGGGACTTTTAGGATTTTGGCCTTTATATGAGTATGCTCCTTATTCTGTAAGAGGAAGTGGTTTAACTGGACATGATAAATATATGTGGATAACCAATTGGAGCTTTTCACCAAAGTCTGTTTTAGATTTTATACTTCCTTATTTTGAGGGATTTTCTATAAGAACACCGGTTAATTATAATGGCACAACTCAACTTTTACCAACCTATTGGGGAAATATGCCTTTTACTGATTATCCTCATTATTTAGGGGTAGTAACTTTATTTTTGGCATTTGTTGGATTAAAAAATATTAAAAGAAATAGATTTATTCAGTTTTTAGTATTTATGTTTATTTTAACTTTATTTTTATCATTTGGAAGGGATTTCCCTTTAGTTTATAATATTTTTTATAATCTAATTCCAGGATTTGATAAGTTTAGAGGTCCTGCGATGATTCTTATAATTCTAGAATTTGTAGTTGCTATTTTGGCAGCAATGGGAAGTGAACTTCTTATAGAGGATGAGGAATATAGAGAGTATATATATAGAAAGTTTAAATATATAAGCTTAGCATTTTTAGGACTAGTTATTTTAATAGTAATATTTAATAGTGCTTTTAAGGATTTTATGTATTCATTATATAACGCTTCAGGTAAAGGACATCCTGTATTAAATGAAATAAGATTTAATCTTCTTATGAATGATATTTACAGATTTTTGGGAATATTAGGATTAATATACTTTGTTGTTTTTATATATAAAAATAATGTAATTAATAAATCAATTTTTGGATTTTTAATGATGATTTTAGTTTTTGGCGATTTAGTTTATATAGATTCTAAATTAGTTCATGGGCAATATCCTAAAGGATATAAAGAACTCTATTATCAAAAATTCTATGAAAAACAAAAGGATATTATTGATTATCTATTAAAAGACAAAGAAAAATTTAGGATATTAACACTTGATAATTTAAGTGAAACAAGATATGGATATTTTGGGATAGAAAATGTTGCAGGTTATCACGCTGCTAAACTAGCTTTATATGATAAAATATGGAGAAGTAAAATATTATTAAATCCTGGTGTTTTTAATATGTTAAATGTAAAATATATAATAACTCAGCAAGATTTATCATCCCTGGATTTTTTACAACTTATTAAACAAGATGGGAAAATAAAACTTTACTTAAATAAAAATTACTTAAAAAGGGTGTTTTTTGTAGATCATTATAATATAATTAAAGATGATAATAAAGCCTTAAATATAATATCAAAGGTGAGTTTTGATCCTATTAGAGAATTTTTCTTTGATGAAGATATAAAAAGTCCATTATCAAATTTAGGAAAAGATAATATAGAATATAAAATCATAGAATATTCTCCAGATTTAATTAAAGTTAAAGTAAAAACCCCAAATAATACTATTATGGTATTTAGTGAAGTATACTATCCTTTATGGAAGTGCTTTGTGGATGGGAAAGAGACAAAAATATATAGGGCAAACTACTTATTGAGAAGTATATTTTTACCTAAAGGAGAGCATGAGATTATAATGAAATATCATCCAAAAAGCTTTTATATTAGTCTATACATAACTATTTTTATAATGGCTATTCTTGTATTAGGATTTATAGGCTATTTAATATATATTTATAAACAAAAAGAGGTAGGAAATGATAAATAAAGTATTAACTATAATTCCTACATATAATGAAAAAGATAATATTGAAAAACTATTAAATAAAATTTTTGAACTCTATAAAGATACAGATTTAGAGGTATTAGTTGTTGATGATAATTCTCCTGATGGTACAGCAAATATAGTTAAAAATTATCCTCTTTTTAATGAGAGGGTTTTTATTTTAGAAAGAGAAAAAAAAGAAGGATTAGGTAAAGCTTATATAGCAGGTTTTAAATGGGCTTTAGAAAGAGATTATGATGTTGTTGTTCAAATGGATGCAGATTTTTCTCATGATCCAATATATATAAAAGATTTACTTAACGCTATAGAGAATTATGATTTAGTTATAGGATCAAGATATATAGAGGGAGTGAGTGTAGTACACTGGCCAATGACAAGACTTCTTTTAAGTTATGCAGCTTCTATTTATACAAGACTAGTTACTTCAATGCCTATAAAGGATCCAACGGGAGGTTTTAAGGCAATAAGAAGAGAGGTATTAAAGAGTATAAATTTAGATGATATCTCAGCTACCGGATATTCTTTTCAAATAGAAGTTAATTACAGGACATGGAAAAAAGGTTTTAGAATAAAAGAAATACCTATAATTTTTGTTGATAGAGTTGAAGGGACTTCTAAAATGAATTCAAAAATAATTACAGAGGCATTATATATAATATGGAAATTAAGAATATTGTCTTTATTTAAGAAAATATAACAAAGGGAGGAAAATAATGTCAAAATATGTATTAGATTTTGAAAAACCTATAATAGAATTAGAGGATAAAATAAAAGAATTAAAAGAAGTAGCGTCTTTTCATGGAGAAGAGATAACAGAAGATATTGTAAAATTAGAAAAAAAATTAGAATCTATGAAAAAAAAGATATATGGGAACTTAACTCCATGGCAAAGAGTTCTTTTAGCAAGACATCCAGAAAGACCTTATACCCTTGATTATATAAGAATGATATTTAAAGATTTTATAGAACTTCACGGGGATAGATATTTTGGAGATGATAAGGCTATTGTGGGTGGTTTTGCAAAGTTAGATGATAAGAAAGTAATGGTAATAGGGGAACAAAAAGGTAGAGATACTAATGAAAAAATAGAAAGAAACTTTGGGATGCCTCATCCTGAGGGATATAGAAAAGCTTTAAGACTTATGAAATTGGCAGAAAAGTTTTCTTTACCTGTAATTACATTTGTTGATACCCCGGGAGCTTATCCAGGGATTGGAGCAGAAGAGAGAGGACAAGGTGAGGCTATAGCAAAGAATTTAAGAGAAATGGCGGTTCTTAAGGTTCCAATTATTGTGGTTATTATAGGTGAGGGAGCCTCAGGAGGTGCTTTAGCAATAGCAGTTGGTGATAGAATTTTGATGCTCGAAAATGCTTGGTATTCAGTTATTTCTCCTGAAGGTTGTGCAGCTATTTTATATGGGGATAGGGCAAAGGCTGATATAATGGCTGAACAACTTAGATTAACAGCCGATGATTTACTTAAACTTAAAGTAATAGATGAAAAAATACCCGAACCTTTAGGAGGAGCCCATAAGGATCCTGCATGGACAGCGGCGAGAATAAAAGAGTCAAT
>JAMORN010000149.1 GCA_027063545.1 bacterium
TTAACAATGAATTAAGTTTATATCTTTCTGACACTACTATGCCATTAGAAAAATCTATATATAATGAAGCACTAAAATATAAGGATATAGAAAATATAAAAAAATTAGATGATTTAGTAAGCTTTATGTTAAATATTGCTGCTAAATCAAATGATAAAAAATTAAATGAAGATGTTTTATGGAATATTGCAAATATATATAACTATCTAAATTTATATAATAAAGTTCTTAGTGTGATAGATAAACTTATAACCAATTATCCCAATTCTAAAAGAATCTCGCTATATAAAAGATACAAAGTTGAAGCTTTAATAAAAAATAATCAATATGATAAGGCTTTAAAGGAAATAGAAAAAAACTTAAAAGAAAAAAATATTTCTTTAGATGATAAAATATATTATTTAACTCGAAAAGGTCTAATTTACGAAAAATTAAATCAAAAAAATAAAGCTATAAAAACATACAAGAGTATTATAACCCTTATAAAAAATAAAGATGAATACAGAACAAAACTTCATCAAATAAAATATAAAATAGCAATAAATTATATAAAAAATATACAATATCCTCAAGCTAAAAAAATTCTTAATCAAATAATTCAATCTCCTGTTGAATCTGAATATAAAAAAGATGCTATTTTATTATTGGCTGATTTAGAATATAAAACAGGCAACTCTCAAGCAGCTTTAAAACTATATAAATTCTATTATGATACATATAGTAAAATAGAAAAAGATAACCCTAATAATACTTGGGTCTTATATCAAATTGGGAATTGTTATAGAAACTTAGAAAAATATGATGAGGCTATTAATACATATAAAAAATTAATTCAAACCTATTCTAGTGAAGATCCTTGGGTCAAAAATGCAAAATGGAAATTAGATGATACTATATGGTATATTAGATATAAAGCAAATCTAAATGATCAAATAAGTAATGAATAAAGAAGATAGTATTAAACAACAATTTGAAGAGTTTTTAACCTCTTTTTTCGACCAGAAGGTAAAAGAATTAAAAACTGCTTATGATAAACTTCAAAAAGAATTCAAAAAAATATCATTTGAATTAGAAAGAAAAAATAAGCAACTTGAAAAAAGTCTTATAGAAAACAAAAATATTACAACAAGACTTAATAATATTCTTGAAAATATCAATAATGGAGTTATTCTCATTGATACCGAAGGAAAAATAATTCAAGTAAACTCTGCATTTTGTAAAATTACAGGCTACAAAAAAAAAGAATTACTTGATAAAAAATATGAAGATATATTTCAATACAATGACGAAAAAGAATATCCTTTATATATACTTAAAAATCCCTCTTTTAAAGGAGATAAAGAAAAAGTTATAAAAGTAAAAAGAAATGAAAAAAAGGTAGTTCTATACCATTATAGCATTTTAAAGAATGCCAAAAAAGATGTTATAGGTGTCATAGAAACAATTACAGATTTAACAAAAATAAAAGAAATGGAAAAAACTCTTATACAGAATCAAACTCTTTCGGCATTAGGACAGATGGCTGCTACAGTAGCTCACGAAATTAGAAATCCTCTTGCGGCAATAGGAGGCTTTGCTAGTCTTCTTGATAAATCTTTAGATGATTCTATGACATATCAAAAAGGGTTAATATCAAAAATAACTAGAGCAATAAACGATTTAAATAAAATTGTTTCTAATCTTTTATTATATACTAGATCAATTTCTTTATCTCTTAAAGATGTAAATCTTATAGATTTTCTAAATGAAATAAAGGATTTTAGTCAAATTATAGTAGAAAATAAAGAAAAAGATATAAAGATTATTTTAAAATTCTCTAAAAATATTAAAGAAAAACATATGGTTACTATAGATCCTGAAAAAATTCAACAAGTTCTTTTAAATTTAATTCAAAATGCTATTGATGCGATTGAAACAAAAGGTAAAATAGAGATATCTGTAAATCGGAATAAATATCATATTATTATAAAAATAAAAGATTCTGCTGGTAGAATAGATCCAGAAAATATAGAAAAAATATTTACTCCTTTCTTTACAACAAAAGAACATGGAACAGGACTTGGACTTGCTATTTCGAAAAAGATTATAGAGCTACATGGAGGAGAAATAAAAGTTCAGGTAAAACCTTCTGTATATACAGAATTTATTATAACTCTACCTCAGTAAAAGGAGGATTATAATGTGGAAAATCCTAATAGTAGATGATGATATAAACATGAGAGAAATGTTAGAAGCTGCTCTTTCTAGATATAAAGATTATGAGGTTAAAACATCAAAAGATGCAGTTGAAGCTATTAGTATTCTTAAAAAAGAAGATTTTGATCTTATAATTTCTGACTATAAAATGCCACATATTAATGGTATAGAGTTTTTAAGATGGGTAAAAAGAAATAAACAAGATAGAACTCAATTTATGATAATGACTGCTTATGGTGATATTGAAACAGCAGTAGAAGCAATGAAGCTGGGAGCAGCTGACTTTATAGAAAAAAATCCTGACTCTTTAGCAAATATTGATATTTTAGATATAATTGTTAGAAGAATTTTAAATACAATAAAAAATATTGAAAAAATAAAACGAGAAAATATTGCTTTAAAGGCTATAGTTTCTAAAGATATTACTTATATAGGTAATTCTCCTCAAATAAAGAAAATATTAGAAGAAATAGATATAATAGCAAATACTAAATCATCGGTATTAATAACTGGAGAAACTGGTACTGGAAAAGAATTAATTGCCAAAAATATTCACTATAAATCATCACGAGCCGATAAACCATTTATAAAATTGAATTGTGCTGCAATTCCTGAGACTCTTATTGAAAGTGAGCTATTTGGTTATGAAAAAGGAGCATTTACAGGTGCTGAAAAGACAACAAAAGGTAAATTTGAATTAGCAGATGGAGGAACACTACTTTTAGATGAAATAGGAGAAATGCCTATTCATATGCAAAGTAAACTATTAAGAGTGCTACAAGAAAAGGAAATAATGAGATTAGGAGGTTCCCAGACCATATCTATAGATGTTAGAATTATTGCCACTACTAATCGGGATTTAGTAGAAGAAATAAAAAATGGTAATTTTAGAGAAGATTTATTTTATCGTCTTAATGTTATTCACTTTCATTTACCTCCTCTACGGGAAAGAAAAGAAGATATACCATTACTTATAGAGTATTTTATTAACGTATATAATAAAGAAAATGGTTTGGATGTTCAAGGTATTGAAGATAAAGCATTGAAAATGTTACTTGAATATAATTGGCCTGGTAATATAAGAGAATTACAAAATGTCATTGAGAGAGCTACTATATATACAAAAGTTGGTAAAATACCGCCAGAACATATTAAACTTTTAGATGTTAATTATAAAAACATCGAAGAAAAAAATAATTCAAATGATAATGAAAATTTAGATGAATTTTCTTTTATTGTGAGACCAGGAGATAATATACATGAGATAGAAAGAAAACTTATATTAAATACACTCCAAGTCTACCCCAATAAAACAGAAGCTGCAGAAAAAATAGGTATAACAGTACGAACACTTAGAAACAAATTAAATGAATACAAAAAACAGGGGTATATCTAATATGGTCTCAGATGAAGTAATTACTAATAAGATATTTTATGAAAAAATGAGAACAAAATATTTTAAAAAAATTCGTAATATGGTAAATAGAATTTCAAGAAATATAGAGAAGCTGGATTCTGATACTTTAATTGCATATCTATATGATAATATAAAGTATATTATATCGCTAATTGAAGAGTGTTTATTTTATAGTAAAGAAGCCTTATTTGCTTATGAACAAAATATTATGCCTTTATACAGTAAAGAAACACCTTATGGAATCTTAGAAGAAGAAAAAATTTTTTACTTCTTATTAGAAGAAATATATGCTTCTCTTGTTTTTTTCGATAAATATTTAACTACAGAATTTAATCTTATAAACTATAAAGCAACCCTTCAAAAGCTCAAAACTAGACGTAATATAAAAGAAGGATTCATAACAAAACTATTTAAGAAAATTGATAGATCAGCATATTATGATATAATTCATCACCATTTATACTTTGTTAACACAAGAATAAAAGCCCTTAATGAAATCAATAAAATAATTTTAGATTTACATAAATATATAAAAGAATAACAACTAATAAAATATTGAAATATCGGGACGGCGGGATTTGAACCCGCGACCACACGCGCCCCATGCGTGTGCGCTTCCAGGCTGCGCTACGCCCCGATTACCATATAAGATTTTATTTATATCCAATGATTGAGTTTTTAAGAACTTCTTCCATTGTTTCAACTTCTATAATCTCTATATTATTCTTAATATAGTCTGGAAGTTCTATAAAATCTTTATGATTCTTTTTGGGAATTATAACCTTCTTTATACCTGCTGCAATTGCTGCTATTACCTTCTCTTTTAATCCACCTATTGGTAGAACATCTCCATGTAATGTTATTTCACCAGTCATAGCCACATCTCTTCTAACAGGTTTATCTAAACATAAACTTATTAAACTTGTTGCTATTGTAATACCTGCTGAAGGTCCATCTTTGGGGATAGATCCTTCAGGAATATGTATATGAATTTCTTTATCATCAAAGAATCCTTTCTTCTTATTTTTTAATAATTCCTGTGATTTTATCTTAGCAAAACTATATGCTATCATTGCTGATTCTTTCATTACCTCACCTAAACGTCCAGTAACTATTAAATTCGGCTTTTCTGCAATGTAGTATGCGCTTTCTATAAATAAAATTTCACCTCCATATTCTGTCCAAGCAAGGCCTGTCACTTTTCCCACCATATCTTTTTCTAAAATATCTGTAGAATTATATCTAGCAACTCCTAAATAATCTTCTAAATTCTTCGGGGATATAGTCAAGGTTTTATTTTTTATTTCTCCTTCCACATATTTTCTAGCAACTTTTCTTAAAATAGCTCTTAAATTCCTTTCTAATTGTCTAACTCCTGCTTCTCTTATATATTCCTTTATAATTTTTTCTATACTATCATCTCTTATTTTTACCTTTATATATCTATTTAAATTAAATTCTTTTTGAATTTTCGGTATTAAATAATTCTTTGCTATCTGAACTTTTTCTGGAAGTGTATAACTTGATATTTCTATTATCTCCATTCTATCCAAAAGTGGTTTAGGAATTGTATGAATTACATTAGCGGTTGTAATAAAAAACACATCATTTAAATTAAATGGAATCTCAACATAATTATCTACAAAATTGGAATTCTGTTCAGGATCTAGAACTTCTAATAATGCAGAAGCTGGATCTCCTCTAAAATCTCTTCCTAATTTATCAATTTCATCTAATAGAAAAACAGGATTATAAACTCCTGCTTCTTTTATTTTTTTTATAATCTGTCCTGGCATTGCTCCTATATATGTCTTTCTATGACCCCTTATTTCTGCTTCGTCCGATAATCCTCCCAATGAAATTTTTACAAACTTTCTATTCATTGCTTTAGCTATAGAGCGAGCTAATGATGTCTTTCCTACTCCAGGAGGACCTACAAAACAAATAATAGACCCCTGTAGTCTACCAGTAAGTTTCATTAAAGAAAGATGCTCTAAAATTCTCTCTTTTACCTTCTCTAAGCCATAATGATCTTTATCTAATATAATTTTTGCTTTTTTTATATTTAATGTATCTTTAGTTTTTTTATCCCATGGAAGATTTAATACTAAATCAAGATAATTATATAAAACTGTATATTCTGGTGAAGATTGTGGTATTCTAAGTAATCTTTCTACATCTTCTTTTAATTTTTCTTTATATTCATCTTTTAAATTCTTTATTGTTTCTAATTTCTTTAAAAATTTTTCCTTTATTCCATCTTCTTCATCCTCAGATGTATATCCCAATTCTTTTTTAATAGCCTTTAACTGCTCATTTAAAAATATATTCTTTTGGATATTTTGAATCTTAGACTTTACCTCATCTTCTATTTTCTTTTCTAACTTTAAAATTTCAAGTTCATTGATTAACTTCTCACTTAATATATCAAGTATCTCTTTTATATTTGATAATGAAATTAATTTTTGTTTTTCTTTAAAATTAAAAGGTAAATAACCCATTATATTATAAATAATAAACTCATAATCATCCATAGACATTATTTCAAACAATAAATCTTCTGGAAGAGAGCCTGATAATCTTATATATTGCTTAAATAAATCAAATACCTTTCTAATATATGCAATAACCTCTGGATCTTTTTCATCAATTTCTATATTTATAGGCTCATATTCTTTTACAATCCAAATTTTACCTGTAAATTCTAAATGCTTTACTTTTACCGGCTTTATCCCTGTAACAAATGTTTTTTTAGCCTCATCAGGCATTACTACAACTCTATTTACCTTTCCAATAACCCCTACATCATAAAAATCTTCTTCTTTAGGATTTTCTATCTCCGCCTCTTTTTGAGTGACGAAAATTAAATAATTATCTGTTTCTTCTTCCGCAAACTTTAAAGCCCTGTTTGAAAAAGGACGACCAATAATAAGTGGAGTTATTACATGAGGTATCAAAACAAT